>CAZHPS010000233.1:0-10440 GCA_964534335.1 uncultured Desulfobacterales bacterium | reverse complement strand
ATTTGGGAATGCCGGATGAGGCATTTGCGCATAAGGCCGGACTGATTACCAAAGCTGAAGTTCGGGCTGTTACGCTTTCCAAACTCCGGCTGAATTCTCCTGACCTGATTCTGTGGGATCTGGGCGCGGGCAGCGGTTCTGTTTCTGTGGAAGCATCTCTTTTTCTTCCAAAAGGGAAAATTTTTGCTCTGGAACAGCATACAGAAAGAATAGCGCAGATCCGGGAAAACCGCAGACGATTTGGGGCATATCAGATGGAAGTGATACAGACCGTTCTTCCGGACGGACTGGAAAATCTGCCCATGCCTGACCGGGTGTTCATCGGCGGAGGGGGGAAAAATCTTGAAACCATTATCCGCACGTCAGCCGGATACATGAAATCTACCGGAATCATGGTCATAAACACAGTTCTGGTGCAGAATATTCAGACTGCTCTTGACACATTGCAGAAAAACAGGTTTATTACAGAAATCATACAGGTGCAAATCAGCGCAGGCAAAGCCATGCCTTGGGGAGAACGTCTTGCCGCGCAAAACCCGGTGTGGATTGTCACCGGCATCAGAAATGAGGAAAAACAATGAAAGGAATTATTCTTGCAGGCGGTTCAGGCACGCGTCTGTATCCCATTACAAAAGTGGTGAGCAAGCAGCTCCTGCCCATATATGACAAACCCATGATTTATTATCCCCTTTCTGTGCTGATGCTGGCCGGAATCCGGGAAATTCTGATCATCTCCACTCCCCATGATCTTCCCCTTTTCAAAAGACTGCTGGAAGACGGATCACAGTGGGGACTTTCTTTTAATTATGTGGAACAGCCCGCGCCTGAAGGCATTGCACAGGCATTCATTCTGGGCCGGGAATTCATTGGAAAGGATTCTGTCTGCCTGATTCTCGGAGACAATATCTTTTACGGTCACGGCATGACTCCCAAACTGGACAATGCGGTTTCCCGAAAAGACGGCGCGACTGTGTTCGGTTACTGGGTGAAAGATCCGCAGCGTTACGGCGTGGTCAGTTTTGACAAATCCGGCAAGGCTCTGGATATTGTGGAAAAACCGGAAAAACCCAAATCAAATTATGCTGTCACGGGTCTGTATTTTTACGACAATCAGGTGATTGACATCGCGGCAGGTCTCAAACCTTCGGCAAGAGGGGAACTGGAAATCACGGATGTGAATCTGGCCTATTTGAAAATGGGATCACTCAACGTGGAAAAACTCGGACGGGGCATTGCCTGGCTGGATACCGGAACACATGAAAGCCTGATGCAGGCATCGGATTATATTGAAACCATTGAGGCCCGGCAGGGACTGAAGATCGCGTGTGTGGAGGAAATCGCTTTCCGCAAGGGCTATATTAAGGAAGCACAGGTGGAAAAACTGGCCCGGCCCCTGCTGAAAAACGCCTACGGACAGTATCTGATGGAAATGCTGAAATATGAGGGATAATCATCGAAAGCAATTGTGTCATTCATATGAACAGATACAGAATTAATCAGGCTGTAATTAGTGAAAATATTGAATGGTCAGCACATGCTTTAAGGAAAATGCTCGAACGCTGGATTTCCAGAAAAGCAGTAAAGCAAATCATAATGAATGGTGAAGTAATTGAAGATTATCCCCATGACACTCCTTATCCAAGCGCACTGATATTTGGTATGCAGGAAAAATTTGCCGTACATGCTGTTATTTCTTTTGATCACTTGGAAGAAAAAGTATATGTAATTACAGCATATATTCCTGATGACAGGCTTTTTGAATCCGATTGCAAAACAAGGAAGAAAAATGATTCATAATTCACAGAATCGATGTCCGCTTTGCGGCGGAAATAAAAAACCGGGATTTACAACCTTCACGGCAGATGTCAAAGACATTGTTGTGGTGATCAGACAAGTGCCTGTGACCATCTGTTCTTTATGCGGAAATGAATGGTTATCCGATTCTGTTGCAGAACAGATTGAATCCATCGTGCAGGATGCAAAGGAAAAAAGATGTCTGTTTGAAGTAACTGTGTATTCATCTCAATCTGAAAAGCAAAGTCAGGCTGTATCTGCCTGAAAAAACAAAATCATTTTTGTTTGCAGGAAAAAAATGAACATCATACCCACTTCACTTGACGGGGTTCTGATTATGGAACCCAGAGTATTCAAAGACACGCGCGGTTTTTTCATGGAAACCTTTCAGGAAAACCGCTACAGGGAATCCGGCATTGACCGGCATTTTGTGCAGGACAATCTTTCCTTTTCTGTGCGCTGCACATTGAGGGGACTGCATTATCAGATTCGCAATCCCCAGGCCAAACTGGTGCAGGCTGTTTCCGGGGAAATCTTTGATGTGGCTGTGGACATCCGGCCCGGCTCTCCCACCTTTGGCAAATGGACAGGCGTGATACTGTCGGATCAGAATCACCGGCAGTTGTTCATTCCCGAAGGATTTGCACACGGATTCTGTGTACTCAGCGAAACCGCACATTTTTTGTACAAATGCTCGGATTTTTATGCGGCAGATGACGAGGGCGGCATTCTCTGGTCTGATCCGGAAATCGGCATTGAATGGCCTGTGGATTTTCCGATTACTTCCGAAAAGGACAGCCGCTATCCCTGTCTTTCCCAATGTGCTCCGGAGCAGTTGCCCACAGGGAGGAAAAAATAATGAATATACTGATTACAGGCTCAAAAGGACAACTTGGCTGGGAACTCATGCGTCAGGGCGGGGATTTTAATCTGCTGGGGCTGGATTTGCCGGAACTGGACATCACCCGGAAGGAAAATATTGCGGAATGTACAAAGGATTTCCTGCCTGATCTGGTGATTAACTCTGCCGCATATACCAATGTGGACAAATCCGAATCTGATGTGCAAACCGCTTTTGCAGTGAACAAAGATGGAGCTGCTAACCTTGCGGATTTCTGCAAAAAAAGAAAGATTCCCCTGATTCACATTTCCACGGATTTTGTTTTTGACGGAAAGAAAACCTCTCCCTATGTGGAAACAGATCCGGTATCTCCTTTGGGGATTTACGGAAAAAGCAAGGCAGAGGGAGAGGAAACTGTCCGGAACATTCTGAAAGAGCATATCATCATCCGCACGGCCTGGCTCTATGGCGTTCACGGCCATAATTTTGCCAAAACCATGATACGGCTGGGGCAGGAAAGGGAAGACCTCGGTGTCGTGGCCGATCAGCAGGGATGTCCCACCTGCGCGGCTGATCTGGCAGAAGCCCTGATTAGGATTGCACAGCGTATAGGTTCAAAAGAAAATATTGTCTGGGGAACCTATCATTACTGCGGAAAAGGCATTACTACGTGGCACGGATTTACAGAAAAAATCATGGAACTGGCACGGCCATATTTTTCCATACGAACCCGAAAGGTCAATGCCATCACCACAGCACAGTATCCCACACCTGCCCGGAGACCTGCTTATTCTGCTCTGAACTGCAGCCAAATTCAAAAAAATTTTGGCGTGGAAACCAAAGACTGGACAGAGAGCCTGAAAAAAACCATTGCACAAATTGCTGAATCCGGTGTGTCAGGAACCTGATACCAAACCGCTTTCAGAAATCGGAGAATATTTTTAATACCAATTCTCCATTGATTTGATACAATACCGTCAGTTTTTCCGCTGTTGGGCGTGTGCAAAAAACCGCTCCGCTTAATTTTTGCACTCCTCCGGATTTGTATTCTGTATGGACTGCAAGGAAAAACAGAATTTGAAGACAAAAACCGGACTTCCCATGTTTTGAAAGCGAATTGGTATGAAACAATTTTTGTCCTTATGAAACAATTTTTGACATTCAGCAGAGAAAAATTTTCAGCAACCGGTTTTGAAGCTGTTTTGTAAGTGCAGAAATTCTGTTTTTGTCTGGATGTGCTGTTCAGGGTGCAAAAATACAATTTTTGCACTCCTCCAAAAAATTTTTGCTCTGCTGACTTTACCATCGCAACCGGATTCCGGTTTGGACTGAAATTACATAATTACAGGCAGTTAAAAAAGCTGTACATGATTCAGGTTATGCTGTTGATTTTCAACTGTTTGATTTTAAATAAAAAAACATTATGTCAAAAATGCTGAAGATTTCCAAAACTCCGGGTTTTTTTTGGATGTCAGGTTTTCAGAATTTGTATAATTTTATAATTCTTTTATATCAAAATGTTATATATAACTCCAAAAAATGATGCAAAAAAACATCAAAAAATATTCCTCCAAATTTTGGAGAAAAATGATTCTGAAAGCATCATTTTTTTGAAAAAAGAGAAAAATAATTTATTTTATAAGGGATGATTGGATATGCCACAAAAAATTCGGATATATAAAATATTAAATTGTTAAAACAATATGTTAAATAAATATTTCCAAAAAAAAAAAATATTTTTTGTGTTTGGCATGTATTATGCTTATAGAAAAGTAAACCTGAATTAACTCAGGAAAACTTAATGATCTTTTAAAATGAATTTGAGGGTACTTTATGACAGTGTGCACAAAAATCAATTGATTGTCATCTGGTTCCCTAAAATCAGCAAAAGATCATTATTATAATCTAAGAAAAGGCCAAACTCATCGTGAGGTGAGGACGGAAAGCCACGGGTCTTATGGGAAGACAGCCGGGTTGCCTTGATGAAGTTGAGATGGCTGGCGCTGTGTCAGTTCATCATATTTTAAACTTTATTTAAGGCATGGAGATTTTATCATGAAAAATTTGGCAAAGGTTTTGGCAGCAGCGTTGGTGGCAGTATTTTTGTTGACGAATGCAGTTTATGCTGAGACAATCGTTGACAGGTATGTGGGAGCAACACCTACAAAGAATTATGGGCCGTGGGATGTTATAGGCAATTCTGACTATTTTGACATCAGCAAAGTCTCTGTTACAGCAAACGAAGAATTCTATTTCTTTGACATTTATACCGCTTTTGCTGACGATGTGGGAGTAAAGGACGTGGAACTGGGTGATCTGTTTATCAGCACCGATGGCTGGAAACCCTTTGGAAATGCTACGTATAAATTGGATGATGCTTCCAACGGTGAAACGTGGGAATATGCCCTTGTGATAGACAATCACTTGTCAAAAACAGGAGGCACATGGAATCTTTACTCAGTGGATTCTGCTATTACAATGGCTTATCATCATTCAGGCAGTTTCAGGGAAAACCAGGAAGTGCTGTATAATGCTGCCGGACAGCAGTCACTGGCTTCAGGCAACTGGTCTCTGAGCGATGATTATCTTCGTTTCATGATTGATTACGATCTGCTTAACGGTGGTGTGCTGGCTCTGACAAATTCAGCAGATAATTATGGTTTTCACTGGAGTATGACCTGTGGAAATGATGTCATAGAAGGTTCCTTCAAACCTGTTCCTGAGCCTGCTACTATGTTCCTGCTTGGTTCCGGTCTGGTCGGTCTGGGTGTCATTAAACGTAAAAAGAAAATCGCATAACCATAACTGATATTGCTCATTTTTTCTGCAAAGGAGGGGATTATTCCCCTCCTTTTTTTGTTTAAATGCATCTAATTCCTGCATAAAACGGAATCCAAACTGTCCGAAAATCAGGAGCCACATGCTTTGGTGCATGAACATTTAAAAGACTAATCCCGTTTTATAGTACCGGAATTCAACATTCTGTGTAAACATCCTTGCAAAAAACATATTTTTCCTGTATAAGCCAAATTATCATATGCTATGTATGATTGAATTCAGCATACTGTATTATGGTCAATGCCGTTTCCTTAAGGCAGCCCTCCTTGAGGGTGGGCAGAGGGAGGGTGAAAACGTCATCAGATTGCAGACCGTTATTTTTCCCCCTCCCACAGTGGATGGGAATTTTCTGTTTAAAGAAACGGCATTGACTGTATGGTGACAGGAAAAACAGGTGGAAAATCCCTGCTGTAAAATACATTTTTTTACCCATTGAAAATTTTTTCATATTTTCATATATACTGATCCAATTTTGGTTTTCTTTGGCACGGAAATTGCGTATGCGCCAAAACAGTTTTTTTCAGCCCTTCTGCGGGGTTTTTCAGGCCCAAAACGGATGATTTTTCATTTTCAGCCCGTCAGGCAAAAATCATGCCAGATAAAACCAAAATTGTTTCAGTATACAAGAGTCATTTTTTTTCAAGGGAGATAACAGACAATGGATGAGAAAACCAATATTCTTCCCAAAATTGATTATTATGTGAAACTTGTCCTGAAAAAACGCTGGCTGATTATTATTCCCTTCTGCCTGTCTATGGCTGCTGGCCTTTATCTTTCCATAAAACTTCCCAAAATCTACAAGGCAGACACGCTGATTATTGTGGAACCCAAAAGCGTACCGGACAAATTTGTTCCTTCCCTCCAGACGCAGGATACACAGGAACAGATCAGCACCATTGAACAGCAGATCAAAAGCCGTTCCAATATTGAGAAACTTATCGAGGAATTCAAACTGTTTTCAGGTCCGGAATATAAACAGCATATGTTCATAGAAGACAAAATTGCCATTGTCATAAAAAGAATCATGCTTAAAGTCAACAGATCCCGCGGGGGAATTGAATCCTTCAGAATCGAATATTCGGACAAAGAACCTGAAAAAGTGATGAAAGTGGCAAACTGGCTGGCAACCACATTCATTGATGAAAGTGTCAAATTAAGAGAACTTCAAATTTTTGAGACAAACAAATTTCTCACAGAAGAGCTGGCAAATCTTCGTGACAGACTTCAGGATATTGAATTTTCAATAAAAGAATACAGACAGGAGCATTTTGGCGAACTTCCGGAAGAACTGGCATCCAATCTGGCAGCACTGGAAAGGCTTCAGGCAAAGATGATTGAGAAACAGCAAACCCTCAGAGATGCAAAAAACAGAATGGTACTGGTGGAAAATCAGATTGCCCTGTCCAAATTCAATGCAGGAACCTCATTGATTATGCCGGCAGAAGAAAGCAGTCAGGACTTCGGGAAAGAACCTGTTTCAGAAATCTACAAAATGAAAGAAACATTAAAACAGATGAAAATGAAATACACTGACCGGCATCCTGATGTCATCAGACTGACAGCCATGATTGCCCGGATTGAGGAGGAAAATACTTCACAACTGTCTGATACAAAAGAGGATATTCTCTTCCATTCGGATAATGCGGAAGAAAGTGCATCAGATCCGTCTGATGCAAAACAGGATACGCTTTCCCCTTCGCAAAATGTGGAAAATCTGCTGACGGACGGGGATACCTCTGCCTCATCACCTTTTGATTATGAACTTATGGCACAGCGCGACGGGATAAAAAATGAAGTTCACAGCTATTTGGAAGAACTGAAAAGAATTGAAGAGGATATAAAAAAATACGAAAAACGCATAGAAACAACCCCCAAGGTTGATCAGGAACTTATTGATTTAAACAGAAATTATACAAATATCCAGAGAACATACAACAATCTTCTGGACAAAAAACTGGAGTCAGATATTGCCGTCAACATGGAAAAAAAGCAGAAGGGTGAAAAATTCCGTGTAGTGGATCGTGCCAAACTTCCGCAGAAACCTGTATCTCCGGATCTGAAAATACTTTTTGCCATATGCCTGGCCGCAGGACTCGGGCTTGGTGGCGCAATCATTTTTTTATCTGATTTTACAGACAATACCCTGAAAATACCTGAAGATACTTTTCCCAAACTGCATATACCCGTACTTGCGACAATTCCTGAAATTCAGGAAAAAAAGCATTTGATTTTCCACAGAATAAATCAGGTTTTTACTGCTTTTTCCATGATGCTGGCATTTGCCCTGCTTTCGGTTTTCGGACTCTTTGTTTTAAAAGGAGTGGATCGTACCCTGGAATACCTGAAGAAAATTGTATAAATAAAAATATACAGGAGACCGCTGTACAGTGAGGATATTCAATCGGAAAAAATCAGAGAATACGGTCAAAAACCCGGTCGGTTCTGATCAATCCGATCCGCTTTCTGCAACCGGAATGCAGAATCCTGAATATATTAAAAAAAAGAAACTCATGCCGGTCAGCGGATCAAATCTGTTTGAAGCAGATCAGTTCCGCGGTCTGAGGACAAAACTTCTTTTTCCCGCATCCGGCAAGCGGCCCAGGTCAATAGCAATAACCAGTGCGGGAGTAGGGGAAGGTAAATCTTTTATTGCAGCAAATCTGGCGGTCTGCATTGCACAGAATGTCGACAACCGGCAGACATTGCTCATAGACTGTGATATGCGGGTTCCCGCAGTTCACCGTATGTTCGGTTTTGATGACAGGCCGGGGCTGAGTGAATATCTGTCCGGTGATATTCCCCTGTCTTCCTTTCTTTTAAAAACTGATATTGGCAAACTCACGATTCTCCCCGGGGGAACACCGCCAGAAAATCCGTCTGAGCTTCTGTCTTCGGCAAAAATGACTGATCTTCTCAGAGAAGTGCAGTCAAGATATGATGATCGGTATATTGTGATTGATCTTCCTTCCCCCCGGCTTGTTGCAGAAGCTGAACTGATTGCCCGTCAGGTGGATGGAACGGTCATTGTTGTACGTTACGGCAGTACCCTTTTATCCCAGGTAAATGAACTGATTGGAATTCTGGGAAAGGATCAGATTCTGGGAATTGTTTTTAACCGTTTTGACACCAGTATGCATTCATCCCTTTACAGAATGTACAGAAAATTTATCATAAGAAAATAAACAGTTTATGCTGAAAATATTCAAACAGTATTATCCCATCCGGAATATATTTTTTGTTATCGGCGAATTTCTGGTGATTTATGCTTCCGCACTTGCTGCCAACTGCATACTGCTCGGCCCTGGGATTCTGCTGGGAAACTGGACACTGTTTCTCAAAATTATTCTGATTTCCTGGATATGCCAGACCTGTCTGTATTATAATGATCTGTATGATTTCAAAATAACAGACAGTTTTTCTGAACTCAGTACCAGACTGCTGCAGGCACTTGGAGCTTCTGCCATCATTCTGGCCGGGATTTATGCTGTATTCCCCAACGCGAGCATAGGGCTGAGGGTTTTTGTCATCAGTATAGCGTTTGACATTGTGTTTATTGTGTCATGGCGGCTGATGTATACCCTGATCCTGAACCGCAGAATATTTGATGAGAAAATTATTCTGATGGGTTCCGGCGAACTTTCAAGAAATATTTTTAACGAGGTGGGGGATCGCAGGGACTGCGGATATATCATTGCTGCCGTATTTCTGGAGGGCCGCAGGGATACAGATGAAAAAATGCGCAGTATTGCACAACTGCGCGGAGAGGTGACAGTGATTAATCCCGCGAATTATGAAAATCTCTGCAATACGGCAAAGCATATGGAAATAAAGAAAATAGTGGTTGCCCTTGAAGACAAGCGCGGAAAATTTCCAACCAAAGAACTCCTGAAATGCCGGGTGGATGGCATTGAGGTGCTTGAAGGCACCACTTTTTATGAAATGCTTACCGGCAAGCTGATTGTGGATCACATCAATCCAGCCTGGCTCATATTTTCAGACGGATTTCAGAAATCAGGAACCAGGCTGTTTGTCAAACGCAGTATAGATCTGTTTCTTTCTTTTCTTATGCTGATTTTTCTGGTCCCCCTCTTTGTCATTATCGCTGTTCTGATTAAGGCCGACAAAAAGAAGCCGGAATATGACTTTGCGGATGTCTGGCGCTATTTCAAAAAAATCTGCTCTAAGGACAATGCAAATCCCGCAGACAGACTGCGCGATCTGATGCTTGCAGAACTGGCCGGGCAGACAGACAGCACAGCCGAACATCCTTTCAGGGAAATCTGGCAGAAATTCAGAACCCATTGTGCAGAAAAAGGAAAAACCGTATCCTGTCAACTGACAGAGATTCTCAAATCCCATATAGATCAGAAAGAACCGGAAGAATGCTCTGCAAATCCTGTTTTTTTTTCCCAGGAAAGAATGGGAAGAAAAGGGAAAATATACAGAATTCACAAATTCCGCTCCATGATTGTCAATGCCGAACGCTTCAGCGGGCCTGCCTGGGCCAGCAGGGATGACAAAAGGATCACCCGCATCGGCAATTTTATACGCAAATGGCGGATTGATGAAATTCCACAGTTATGGAATGTGCTTAAAGGTGAAATGAGTTTTGTTGGCCCCCGTCCGGAAAGAGAGCATTTTGTCCGGCAACTGGAACAGAGCATTCCCTATTTCAGGGAACGGATGTCTGTAAAACCCGGAATTACAGGATGGGCCCAGGTCTGCTATGGCTACGGGGCATCAGAAAATGATGCCAAAGAAAAACTGAATTATGACCTTTTTTATATCAAAAACATGTCCATTTCCTTTGATCTGATGATTGTGCTCCGCACCATCAAAATCGTAATTTTCGGCAAGGGTCGATAGGTGTTGAATTGTGAATGGTGAATTGTGAATGGTGAATGGTGAATGGTGAATGATGAATGATGAATGATGAATGATGAATGATGAATGATGAATGATGAATG
>CAZHPS010000232.1:0-10442 GCA_964534335.1 uncultured Desulfobacterales bacterium | reverse complement strand
ACAGGATTTCCGGCCATGGCGCGCCTGTGGCAAAATCACCGCCCAGACGGATGGAGGCAGTGAGCAGCCCGTCATTTTCCATTCTGAATCCGTTAACCGGTTTCCATATATGACCTTCTCTGTTTGCATTTACCTCATCAACAGTGAAAATCGGTTTATCCAGAAAGTTTTTGTTCTGTCTGACGTATTCGGTTTTGGCGTTTTCTGACATCGGATCTGCTCCTTTGGATAAGAGAAAAAAACGTAAAAAAGACTCGGCATCGAGACTCTATATAGACTCAATAAAAGACTCCAGCTTTTTTTTCGTAATTTATATGCAGTAAAATCAGATATTTTTTAAAAGTGATCTTGTATGAATATACGATAGTTCTTGTATGAATATACGATAATTTGCCCCTTTTCTTGTATGAATATACGATAGTTCTTGTATGAATATACGATAGTCTGCCCATTTTTCTGTTTTCTCTTGTATGAATATACGATAGTTTAAATCCAATTTACTGATAATAAACAAAAAAATAAAAAATAAAAAATGGTGTATCTATTTATATTGTTATATCACTTTTTTTCTCATATGACTCCTGAAGACAAGATCAGTCTGCTGTCCGAACAGCCTGAATCGGTTTTTGCGGACAGCTTGTAGTCGGTTTCCAGACGAAATCCTTTCATGGGTGACCGGCAGTGTTTTTCTTAACCTCATCCACAGCAAACGTGGGGCGGTCAGGACAGTTTTTTTATGGATTCATAGGTTACGGTCTTTTTACAGCCCTGCTGCTTTCCTGAGCGCGTACACAGCCTCTGCCTGCCCGATCCTCTGATCCTTGTTCACATCCGCTCCCGTGCTGACAGTCTGCCCGCTTATGTCCGCGCCTGTGCAGATTTTCAGGGAGAGGACGGCATCGGCCAGGGTGACATCCCCGTCTCCGTTCACGTCTCCGGCGGAGACATTGACATCAATGCGCACCGGGGCCGACTGCGCCACATTGCCGAACTGGTCTTTGATGTAGAAGGTGAGGATGTACTGACCTTTTTCCGTGAATTTGTCATAGCTTCCGGTGTATGTCAGGTCTTCGTCATTATCCGAAAGATTGAAGAATTCCAGTTCAATATTCTGGTAATTTCCGCTCAGATCCGGCACATAATTTGGCGGCTGCACCGTAGCCCATACCCGTTTCATGCGGGCATTGGTTTTCAGGGTGAAGGATACGGATGTTCCGGACAGTGTGCCTTTTTCCAGAGACAGGATTTCCGGCCATGGCGCGCCTGTGGCAAAATCACCGCCCAGACGGATGGACGCGGTGAGCATACCGTCATTTGTGTCGTATTTTCCGTCACCATTGTCATCCAGTTGCGGGGTCTGGTAAAAAGTGAGGTTTGACTCCTGGAGGCGGCGCACAGATTTGGCAAATGCCTGCTGTATGGTGCTGTTTTCAAACAGGTAACGCAGGAAATGGTGGCTGAAGCTGTTTGTGCCAAAATTGTCGTAGTTGACAATATGATCCGAGGCAGAGGTGATGACAATCCGGCCCGGTTTTTTCACACGGGACATGAACGCGCCGGAATAACAGGATTCATTGATGACAATGACCTGTCCGCCGGTTTCGGTTTCGTATGTGTTCAGCATGGCATTGAGATCGTCCGCGTAAAGGATTTCTCCGGGAGAGATCATAAAGGACGGGCCTTTGATGCCGTCATCCGCGTAACCGTGATCTATGATGTAAAGATACAGCGGGGTTCCGGGGGTGTATGTTTTCACTGCCCAGTCTGTAATTGCATAATGCAGGTCGGCAACAGTGAGATTCCTGTCCTCATCAGACCGGGGGCGATCCACGATATGATCATCATAACCGTCACCGTTGAAATCATTCCATTTTTCCGGGGACATGAAGAATATGTCGGTGTTTTTGAAGCCTCTGGAGTTGAAAATCCGGTAAACAGATGTGGCAAGTTCTTTTGTGGTTTTCCATAAGGGGTTGGTCGGGGCGGCTCCGCCTCCGGCAAGGAGGATGAGGTGGCCGGGGGATTTGTCTGAAGATGGGAAAGAAATGCGGTTCAGACCTCTGCCTGTTCCCGCCCATATGGTTCCGTCTGATGTTTCCATAATGGATATTATATAATTAGACGACAGCCCGCTGTTATCCGCACCAAAAACCGTCCATTGATTTTTTTCATAATCAAAGCGGGCAAGACCGTCGCCGTATGTTCCCACCCATATGGCACCGTCGAATGTCTGCACAAGGGATTCAATTAAATTATCTGGCAGTCCGCTGTTATCTATATTAAAAACTATCCACCGATCTTTTTCATAATCAAAGCGGGCAAGACCGTACCGTGTTCCTATCCATAGCGCACCATCGGATGTCTGTAGAATTGCACTAACTAAGTCATCCGGTATTTCGCTATTGTAGCAATCGAAAACCGTACATTGATCATTTTCATAATCAAAGCGGACAAGACCTCCCCACCTTGTTCCCACCCATAAGGCACCGTCAAATGCTTGCAGAAAAGAACGGATATCGATATCCGGAAGTCCGCTTTCGTAACTATTGAAAACCGTCCATTGATTATTTTCATAATCAAATCGGGCAAGACCTTCCCCTGTTCCTATCCACAGTGCATCATCGGATGTCTGTAGAATTGCATTAATTAAGCCATAAGGTAATCCGCTGTTGTTCGTATTGAAAACTGTCCATTGATCATTTTCATAATCAAATCTGGCTACATTATTCCACTTATTCCACTCTGATCCTACCCCCACCCACATAGCTTCGTCGGATGACTGAGAAATGGATAATATCCCGTCATTTGGCAATTCGCTGTTGTACATATTGAAAGCTGCCCATTGTTCTTTTTCATAATCAAATTGCACAAGACCTCCTTCCCTGGTTCCTATCCATACGGATCCATCGGATGTCTGTAGAAGTGAGGAAATATAGTTATCCGGCAATCCGCAGTTGTCCGTATCGAAAACTGCCCATTGATTTTTTTCATAATCAAAACGGGCAAGTCCCCCCCATCCCCCTATCCATATAGCGCTGTCTGATGTTTGCAGAAGTGATTCAATTCCGTAATCAAACGACAGGCCACTGTTGTCTGTATTGAAAACCGTCCATTGATTTTTTTCATAATCAAAACGGGCAAGATCTGCCCATATCGCACCGTCTGATGTCTGCAGAAGTGAGGAAATATAGTTATCCGGCAGTCCGCTGTTGTCCGTATTGAAAACAGTCCATTGATTTTTTTCATAATCAAAGCGGGAAAGACCACCGCCATATGCTACCAACCATATGGCCCCGTCGGATGTTTCCAAAAGGGATATAACATCATTATGCGGCAGTCCGCTGTTGTCCGCATTAAAAACCGTCCATTGATTATTTTCATAATCAAAACGTGCAAGACCGTCCCATGTTCCCACCCATATAGCCCTGTCAGATGTCTGTAAAAGAGAAAAAATATCATCAATACGCGGCAATCCGCTGTTGTCCGTATTGAAAACTGTCCATTGATTATTTTCATAATCAAAACGAGCAAGACCGTCCCATGTTCCCACCCATATGGCATCGTCGGATGTTTGCAAAAGGGATCTAACCAGATTATGCGGCAGTCCGCTGTTGTCCGTATTGAAAATCGTCCATTGATCCTTTTCATAATCAAATCGGGCAAAACCGCCGTATGTTCCTATCCATATGGCACTGTCCGATGATTGAATGACATCTTGAATTCCTAAATCCGGAAGTTCATTCAGATAAAATTTTTTTTCACCGGTAAGCATATCCAGCCTAACCAAACCACCGTCTGTGCCTACCCACAAAATACTGCTGTCGTTTATGTCCTGAACCATTGAGGTAATGTGGCTTGTATCTGAATAAACCGTAAAAACTGCATCTTCAGGATTGAATATGTCTGAGGAAACAGTGACGGTTTTCGATGCAAAAGTATTTGCACCTGTGTCATCAACAACCATCAGATATACATTATACTGCCCCGCTTCTCTGTAATAATGGCTGTCTTTCACCAATGAGGACGTTCCCCCGTCCCCGAAGCCCCACACATAGGAATACGGAGCCGTGCCGCCTGTCACCACAGCCTCAAATTCCACCTCAAGGGGCAGAACTGCCTGATCCGGCACGGTTTTAATCTGCACCGTGAGCGCGGCCAGAGATACAAGGGGATATAGGAAGAAAAACACAAGTGCATAAAACAATGTTCTGAAACAGCCTGATGATCTTTGCATGACAATTCTCCTTTTTTGTTGATTGTTTTGTGTTTTGTCTGAACCGCAGATTTACACAGATGAAAGGATTTCGCAGAAGCAGATGTATAAAAATCTGCGGAATCCGGAAATCTGCGGAAATCTGCGGTTCAGACAATAAAAAATCCCGGTCAATCCGTCAATCCTGAAAATCCGGGTTCAGACAGTTTACGGGACGCGGAGCGTCCGCCCGGCATTCCCACGCGGGAGCGTCAATGCCGTTAAGTTAAGGCGCAGGAGTCCCGAACTGAAAGTTTGGGACACTGAAATGATTGGGGAAATCCGGCCAAAATTCCGTTTCACTTCATTTTGGCACTCCGGAAAATCCTTAACTTAACGGCATTGACGCGGGAGCGTGGGAACGGGCGAAACATCCTGTCTATCCTGCATAATCCTGTATAATCGTGTTCAGACAATATCCCGGTTCAAAGCCCTGCTGTTTTCCGCAAAATAAATACCGCATCTTTCAAACCGATTTTTTCATCCTTGCCGATGGCAGCTTCTTTGCTGATTTCCCCGCTTTGCTTATTGCAAAGCAGTTGCAGAACAACAATCACATCTGCCAGATTCACCTTTCCGTCATTATTCACATCGCCGGGCTGTACAGCACCTTCCGCACCGATATACTCAATTTTGGGTTCTGCGGTTTCAAATTCTGCATCTTCGGCCATGAGGATGATTTTATAAATGCCGGATACATACAGTCCTGTCAGGTTTCCTTCATATTTTCCTGTGGCCGGGTTATACATCAGTTCGGTTTCTTTCCAAATGACTGTGCTGTCTCCGCCTGTAATGTCACTGTCCGGCGGGATAATCTGCGCCCAGACCTTTTTCACATCCGCCTGTCCCGGCATCACTTCCGCACTCAGGAAAGCTGTTGAAATTCCCTGTGCCAGCAGAGAGGGAAGAGTGACTTCCCCGATCTCAGGCCCCAGTCCCCAACTGAGTGTGCCGCCCAAATAAATATTGGAAGCCAGCAGCCCGTCAGATGTGTCGGCTTTCTGATCTCCGTTGTCATCCAGCAGCGGAGAGGGATAACCCAGAGAGATCATTTCTTTCCGGGCAGTGTCAAAGGCTTTTTTCAGATTATCCCCTTCCCGGAGTTTGGAAAAAAGATAGCGGGAAAAGGAAATGCGGCCCGAAATGTCGGTATTGTAGATTTCATCCCCTGCGCTGGTCAGAATCACCCGGTTTTGCCCGCTCAGTACCGGTATAAAATTGCCGGAATAGCAGGATTCCAGAATAAAAACAACAGGACATCCTGCTGCGGTCTGCAATGTGTTTATGGCTCCTGCAATCTGGGAGGCGGTGAGATACACATTATTCAGCACCTCAAATTTTTCATCCCTGAATCCGTGTCCCTGCAGAAAAACAAAAAGCGGTGTGCGGGAGTCCAGAACCGCCGTATATTCTGTTTCAAGGGCATGGACAAAATCATCCGGACTCGGAACACTGTCATCCACCACTGGGTCAGGAATTTTATCGTAATTGATGTCTATCATCTGGGAATTGATCATATACCAGATCATGTCATTGGTATATCCGCAGGATTTGAAATCCCGGTATGCCCGTACTGTCAGTTTTTCCGTCAGATCCCAGTAACTGTTGCCCTGCTCAGCCTGGCCTCCGGCCAGCATGAGGATTCTCCCGGAATCCGTATCCACCGGCAGTTCCAGAAATCCGCTTTCGCATCCGGTATAACGGTCATTTCCCATCCAGTAGGCTTTGACTTTCCAGATGCCGCTTTGGGGAAAAAAGGAACCCGTGATCCGGTAAGTTCCATTTCCGTCCGTATAAACCGTATATTCCGACATCCGGGTTCCTTCCCGGAAAAACAGCAGTTTTACTGCTTCATAGGCCAGGGCAGGCTTCAGTTTTCCGCTTAGGGTATAATCCTGATCCACCGAGGGCAACTGACTGTTTTCCCGCAGACAGGTAAGAACCGGTCTGCCTTTTTCCACTGTAAAATAACGGAACTCACTGATATGGAGATCGGAATTGTCATCCCTCCACTGTGCCCTGATTTCATAGGTTCCCCTATCCAGTGTGGAAATCCACAGGGTATCTGAAAAATTTCCCCCGGTTCCGGTGCTGAGATTCCGGGTCAGTAAACTGCCTGTGTCCAGATTTTCAAGGTTCAGTGTCACCGTTCTGCCGGACAGGGGCGGCAGTATGGCTCCGTATATTTCCGCAGGGGTTCCAAAGGGAATCTGTGTTTCCCCCACTTCCGCATAAATGCCTTCCTCATTTACGGGCAGAACCGTGAGATTCAGACTGATTTTTTTAAAAGGGGAACTGCCGCTGTTCCATACATTCTGCATCAGCAGGGTAAAGGGCAGATCTCCGGTGGGCGTAAGGGTTCCTGCCGTGATTTCCAGTATCACCGATGCCGGGGGAATCAGGCCGGACAGACTGGCTCCCTGTGCAGTGCCAAGTGTGTAAAAATTGTAGGAAATGCCCTGGGGCAGTCCCTCGCAGGAAAGGTTGAGGGTTCCGAAAAAAGACTGCGCGGGAAGCAGTTGAAAGTAAAAGCGGACAGTGGCTCCCCGGTTGAGCATCAGGGACGGATCGGTAATCAGGCGGCATTCAAAATGATAGGGAGAAACCGGGGAAGCAGAAACTGTGTTGGAAAAATTCTGGCTTTCCGCCCCGTTCAGCATTGAGCGGATTTTGTAGAAATAGGTTTTCTCCATATCCGGAACTGTGTCGGCATACACGATTTTTCCGTATGAAAGATAAGATATATCAATGTGTTCGGAGTTGATGGGATAGAAAATGCCGTTTTCCGTTTCACTGCGGTAAAGGTTGTATGTAACTCCCGAAGGAGAGGAAATATAATCCCATTTCAGGGAAACTTTTCCGTCTGATGCGGAAGTGCGGGTTAAGCCTTCGGGATTAGGCGGATACGTGACAGAAAAGGCAAGTGTGATCTGGTCAGAAATTGCTGCTGCTGTCCAGTTTCCGGCTGCATCGGAAAAACGGGCATAAACGGTTTTTGTTCCTTCTCCGGAGGTGAGTGTCCATGCCGCAGAGGTGCTGTAAGTGACAGGAGATGACCAGTTGACATTGTCATTGGAAAATTTCATCTGTGAAAGACCCGAAACTGTGTCAGTTGCAGACAGGGTGAGGGTGACACTTTGGGAAGTGGTGGATGCCGCTCCATTGCTGATGATAACTGTTCCGGTTGGGGGAGAAGTGTCAATTTTAAAGGGTCCGGTGTGCAGAGCAGTGCTGCCATTGCCTGCGTTGTCCACCGTGCGGACGTGGAAATAATGACTGCTGCCGTCCGCAAGGGCCGGGCCGGTGATCTGTGTCAGCACGGTTTCAACTGTGTTATCCGGGACAGTGGATGCTGAGGTGTCAAAAACATATGAATACCCGGCTACTCCGGAGCCGCATATATCACTATCCTGTCCGGGATTCCAGCTTATCACCGGACTGTTGTTACTTGTCCATATGTTCGGTGAGGGAATGGAATTGTTTAGTGTCGGAGATGTAGGAGATGAACTGCCGCCTGTAATACCATTTCCGATATAAATACCACTCCCTATGTTAAAATCGTATGCACTGCCTCCGATCCCATCACCATCTGCCTCAATTTCGGCTGTCTGGTATTCCCACATAATATCCGAGGCAGAATTAAAGGCTGTCTTCAGATCATCTCCGTTTTTTATGGAAGACCAGAATATATAAGAAAATGAAATATATCCGTTACTTAAAAAATATGCGCTTCCAGTTGAGGAACAACTTGAAATTATAATGCGTTCTTGTTCTGCACCAATGTCAGGGGTCAGAATAGGTAAAAAACTTCCTGCCCGAACCGCATCATATACAAAAATGATTCTACCGGACATAAATGTCTGTAAATTATCCAACCATTGATCTAAATCCGAAGCATTGAGAATTTCACTTTCATTCATCCTGAACGTGCCATCCCCCCCGTGATCTGTCATATAAATCAGCAAATCCGAAGCATCAGCGGCCCAATTGCTGACAGCATATTCAAGATTGCTGTTACTGGCAGGTGCATCAATATCATTGCCTGTCATTTCAGGACTGAGATAATAGACATCTTCTCTTGCATATCCCTGATAAAGAAGAGTGCAGTATGCGTGATTTGCAACCGTTTCTGTTGCATCCCAAAGAAAGTTTCCGGCAAAAGGGCCGCCCCCGGCCACGATGATGGCCTTGGCTTTTTTTTCCGCTTCGCTTATGCTGAAAAGACTCTGCTGTGTCCATTTGTCAGGTTCAGTTAAAGGTTCAATTTTCAGCATACAGTTGACTGAAGGAGTGCCGCTGACCGTCCAGTCATAACTGCCGTTGTTGGGACTGCTTTCTGTGATGGTTTCAAAAGTCTTGCCGCCGTCGCGGGAAAGGGTGATTTTTACATTTCCGGAAATGCTTTGGGTATCCCATTTTATGGGCATGAGATCGCCACTGTTCCAGAAAGATGCCTGATTTGGAAAGGTAATTAGTAAATGATCTGGTAAATGAATTTGGCCGCCGCGCACGGCACGCACATAACGGCTACTACCCTTACTATAATTGTAGCTATCGCCATACGCAAAGTATACGTCCCACGCATCGTTCGTGTTATCGATGTAGGTTGTAGATGACCAATAATTTGACGAAAATATATCCGGAAAAGCAGAGGTATCAATAGCCGGATTGTATTTCTGATAATCAACCAGGGAACGGAGTTCCTCACGGGTCGGCAGGCGCCAGTCCGAATATCCGGCCAGGGTAAGGGATTCACAAAAGGAAAGGGAATCTTTCCATGTCATGCTCCCCCCGGCGTACTTCTGCCACATCAGACCAGTACAGGTATCGCTTACTGTTCCATCATTATTAATGATTACAGAATTAGATGACCGAACCTGTCCGCTGCGAACGGCACGAACATAACGGATGCTTGACTTAACATCATCGTACTCATCGCCGTTAGTAAAGTTCACATACCATGCATGGCTCGTGTTATCAGTGTAGATAGTTGACGACCAATAACCGGATGAAAGTGTTTTAGGGAAATATATGTTATCTATGGCAGGAGAATATGCCACTATGTTTATAATAGAAGCCAGTTCTTTCACAGTGGGCAGCCGCCAGTCGCAATAATCTCCTACACACAAGTGATCTGTAAAATCATTGCTGGAATCCCATGTGTAGGAGTAATTGTCATAAGTTTTCACTTCCCATATCAGCCCGGTCACATTGTCCCGCACCATTACCCATGAAGTTGCACTGTCCGGCAGGCTGTTTCCGGCAGCATCCAGTTTGGTATAGGACGGCGGATTGATGAGATAATTTCCATCCTGCCCGTAGAAATCCTCACCCGGTGAGGGGCATGGGATTTCAACTGTGTCATTATAGCATTTGGTCTGCCCCGAATCCGGTATGGGCCATGTGTAACCGGACAAAGGGAGCAGGGCGGTAAACAGGATAAAGCTGATAAAAATGCTGATGTTTTTTTTCATTTTTTCTCCTTTTTGGGTTTTGGCTGTTCGCACTGCAGGGATTTTTCATAAAAACGGGTTTTTCATAACAACTACATGGATTTATTTAAGAAAGGATTGCCCTGTCACTCTGAACAAAATCCTTTCAGGAACTACAGGGATTTTGGATAAGAAAGGATTGCCCTGTTACTTTGAACAAAATCCTTTCAGGAACTGCAGGGATTTTTTATAAGAAAGGATTGTCCTGTCACTCTGAACAAAATCCTTTCTTATATGAAATCCCTGTAGTTATCAGGCAGGATTTTTCCGAATCCCTGCAGAGAGTTTATATCTCGTTCCCACGTTTCACGTGGGAATGCAGACCGGACGCTCCGCGTCCCGTGCTGTCTGAACCCGGATTCACAGGATTCAGGGATTAACCCGGATTTGTTTATTGTCTGAACCGCAGATTCACACAGATGAAAGGATTTCGCAGAAGCGTGGCATAAAAATCTGCGGAATCCGGCAATCTGCGGCAATCTGCGGTTCGGACAGTACAGAGACAGACTTCGTAACGGGATAAAAAAATCCTGCCCGTCCTGTATAATCGTGTTCAGACAATATCCCGGTCAATCCATAAATCCTGAGAATCCCGGTTCAGGCATCCTGCATTGTCACGGGACGCAGGAGCGTCCGGTCTGCATTCCCACGCAGGAGCGTGGGAACGAGAAAGATGATGCAGACTGAAAATCCCGGTC
>CAZHPS010000231.1:0-10490 GCA_964534335.1 uncultured Desulfobacterales bacterium | reverse complement strand
AACCGGATTTTTTGGAAAAATCCGGTTTTTGCAGAGCACAGATTCAAGGCTGACAGAATAGCGGATTTGGCGATCCTTTGCATCTTATGTCAATGGCATTGTGGGCGATCTCAAAAGTTCAGGTGTCAGCATTTTCCTGACACATGCCCAAAAGGAGGTTTTCTTGCCGGAAAATAATACAGATACAGACAAAAGCAGCCGCATACTGGCGGAAGTGAAAAAACGCAGGGAAGACAGCAAAATCATTGATCTGGAGGAGGAAAAGGCCGAGCTGGTCATTTTCCGGCTTGGAGAGGATTATTATGCCTTTTTCGGCAGTGATGTCAAAGAAATCCTTCCCTATGAACCTGTCACATTTGTTCCCGGATGTCCTGAATACATCATCGGCATCATCAATGTGCGCGGGGATATTGAATCCGTCATTGACATTCATCTGCTCATGGGGCTGTCTGCAACCGGAGTGACAAAAAAATCCCGCATCATCATTGGCAGCAAAGGGACAGTGCGCTCCGGCATTCTGGTGGATTCTGTGGAAGATGTCATATCTGTTCCCGTAAGCAGTCTCAAACGTCCCATTTCCACTCTGGACAGGGCAGTGAAGGATTTTTCCCTGGGCGGTGAAACCATTTATGAAAACAGGTATGTCACCATCCTTGATATGGGGAAACTGTTTGGAAAGATTCAGCAATGAAAAAAGAAAATATCCCACCCGGAAACCTGCCTGAGGAAATCCGCATTTTTACCTTCCGCATTGGGGATATCTGTTTTGGCATGGATATGGATCAGATTGCAGGTATGCGGAGAGCGGATCAGATAAATCCCAGAGAATACCGACTGTGCCGATTTGAGGAAAAACTTCCTTTCCGCAGACAGGGGATCATAACAGATACAGTCGATTCCCCCATGATTCTGATTCTCAATGATGAGGAAAAAATATCAGGTGTTTATATTGACCGGCCCGAAGACATCAATGTTTCCATTCCCATAGACAGCATCCGGCCTATGCCAGATATGATAGAAGCCTGCAGCAAATCCTCTCCCATCTGGGGTGTGGCCCTGACAGAGGAGCGGATGATCCTGCTCACAGATTTTTACAGACTTATGACCAGGCATGAGTGATACCGATTCTCCATTGAACTGATACCGATCCGGAGGAGTGCAGAAATTAAGCGGAGCGGTTTTTGCACACGCACAACTGCGGAAAAACTGGGGGTATTGGATCAAACCAATGGCGAATCGGTATGAAACATATTGAGTGCTGAAACCAAATCTCTGCTGAAAACATGCTTCTGATAAGCAGGCAAACAAAAATTTTCGTGTATTGAAAAAACCGGTTTTTTCCAAAAAATCCGGTTTTTCTGAAAATTTATGGAACCTTACTTACCAGCCCGCTTTCAAAAACATGAGAATACCGCTTTTGTATTCAAATGATGTTTTTCCGTGCATTACGTGTGTTCCGTGATTAAAAAAAATACAGGTATTCCCCGATTGCGTAAAAATCCGAACGGATTGACATTATCCGAGTCTGACACAGAGGCAGAAAAATCCGAACGGATTGATATTATTATAGAGATAGTCCCAAAAAAACAAACCTGAATCCCGAAAGGGATGACATTCAATAACAGAATGGTCAGGATAATTCACCAGTGATTTCATCATATGAACCGGTAAAAACAGATATAAATATCATTCATGATACCCGCTGGTTCCCATCCCGGTTTTTTCATCCAGCACTTCCCGGACTGTCCGGATCATATCATTTTTATCCACAGGTTTCATCAGAAAACCCCGTATGCCCAGATCAAAAGCCTTTTTCCGGGAAATCAGATCGCTGAACCCGGTGCACAGGATAATCCGCACATCAGGCCGGATTCTCATCAGTTCCCTGCAAAACTCCGCACCTGTGAGATTGGGCATGGTCTGATCCGTGATGACCAGATCAAATTTGTCCGGATTCACCCGGAAAGCTTCCAGCGCGTCCGGACTGCTGTAACGCACAGTCACATCATAGCCCATGCCCTCAAGCATTTTCCGCATCATGTTCACAATCTGCTGCTCATCATCAACCACCAGAATCCGCTCATTTCCTCCTGCGGGAACATCTTTTTCCGCAGGTTCGGATTCACAGGCTGCGGATTCAAGACGGGGCAGCCATATCTGAAAAACGCTGCCTTCCCCCTCTGTACTGGATACTGTGATATGTCCCCGCAGATTATTGACAATCCGGTGAACCACAGCCAGCCCCATTCCTGTTCCCTCGCCCATTGGCCGTGTGGTGAAATAGGGATCAAATATCCGCTCCAGCACCTCCGGGGCCATTCCGCACCCGGTATCACTGACCGTGAGCCGGAACCAGGGACCGGGCTTCATGTCATGAACAGGAACAGTGTTTTCAGCGTCAATGCACAGGGTATCCAGTGTCACGGTCAGCACTCCGCCCTTTTCCCGCATGGCATGGTAGGCATTGGTGCAAAGGTTCATGATTATCTGGTGTATCTGTGTGGGATCAGCCATAATACAGTCTGTCACCGAGGGAATATCCGTCCGGATTTCAATGGTGGAAGGCAGCGATGCCTTCAGGAGTTTCAGTGCCTCTTTTATGACCGGATGAATGGACATGGGTTTCCACTCCTCTTCGGTCAGGCGGGCAAAGGAAAGAATCTGGCGCACCAGATCCGCAGCTCTGTTCGCGGCCCGGAGAACCTCCTCCAGATCATTGCGGGAGGGGTCATCCCCTGCAATCCGCTCCAGAGTCATCTCGGTATATCCAATGATGGGAAAAAGAATATTGTTGAAATCATGGGCAATTCCGCCTGCCAGAGTTCCGATGGCCTGCATTTTCTGGGACTGGCGGATCTGTTTTTCCAGCTCGGCCTTTTCTTTTTCAAACTGAATCCGTTCCGTCACATCCCTGGCCGTTCCCCTGACACTGAGCGGTCTTCCCTTTTCATCGCTGATGAGCGCAGCGCGGAAATCCAGCATCCTTTCCACACCGTCACGGGTGCGGCAGCATGTGATTCCCCCTGAGCTGCCTTCATTCAGCACCTTTTCCATATATCCTGAAAACCTGTCCGCATACCGGGGCGACAGGAAATCCCTTATGTTCATGCGCGTGACATCCGCATTTTCATATCCCCAGCCCTCCTTAAACGGAAGGTTGCTTTCCATGATATTTCCGTTCAGATCGTGCGTGAACCAGAAATCAAAAACATTTTCAAATATTTCCCGGTATTTTCTTTCACTTTCCCGCAGAGCCCTGTCTGAAAAATTGAGATGGATATGGGTTCTGACCCGTGAAACCAGTTCCCGGTGGGATACAGGTTTGGTCAGATAATCATTGGCCCCGGATTCAAACCCTCTGACCAGATCAGTCACCTGATTTTTGGCAGTGAGCATGATAACAGGCATTTCACTGGGAGAATATTTTTCCCGGATTTCCCGGCAGATCTCAAAACCGGATTTGCCGGGCATAACCACATCCAGCAGAATGAGATCCGGTTTTTCCTCTTTCCGGAGAAATTCCATTGCCCCGTTTCCGTCCGTGGCGGTCAGCACCTCATAATGCTGAACAGTCAGGAAACTCACCACCACCTGCAGATGAACAGGATCATCGTCAACTACCAGAATCCGGGCAGCTTTTTCCGCTGTATTCTGATCTGTTTTGCCTGCTGTATGGAAGATGTCCCTCTCCCTTGTTTCCGGTGAATCCGGTTTGGGGACTGGAGGCTGGGGACTGGGATCTGCCGGCTGTGGGCTGCAGGCAGGGAGTTGGGGATCATTGTCCCGGATATATGTGAGGAGTTCGGAGCCCCGGCAGTCTTCTTCGGGTACTTCATGGGAAAGCCGAAGGGTAAAACAGAAAGCATTCTCTTTATCTTCTCCTGATTCCATCCATATTCTTCCTCCGTGCATTTCCACCAGTCTGCGGGTAAGGAAAAGAGTGAAACCGGCAGAGGGGAAATCTCCGGATTCATGGGCATCTGATTCGCTGGCAGCAAAAATTTTCTCCGGACTGCCGCTGCGAAATCTTCCCCCGGTATATGAAATCCGTATTCCGATTTCATCCGCACTCATTATCCAGGAGGAAATTTCCAATTTTCCCCCGTCCATGAAGCGTATGGCATTTCCCACAAGATTGTAAAGAATCTGCTGCACGCGATCCTCATCGGCATGAACGGCTGGAGTATCAGTGGCAATGGAATTGATCAGTTTCAGATTTTTGCCGGAAACAAGGGGCTGGGAAAAGGTGATAACCATATCCGCCAGATGCTGTATGCGTAACGGTTTGAGACGGAGTCCGATATTTGCGTGTCTGATCCGGCCAAAATCAAGAATATTGTTCACCATATTGGAAAGAATACGGCAGATTCCCGCAATCATTGCCATATTTTTCCGGAGTTTGGGACTGAGCGGCCCGTCCGTGTCTGTGAGCAGCGCGTCCGCAATGGAGATAATACCAATCAGGGGAGAGCGCAGTTCATGGGAAATATGGGAAAGAAAATCATCTTTAACTGTATCCGGCATCGATTCCGCAGTCTTTTCCTCCAGACACTGATCCCTTTGTGCTTCCGCAGTGCGCAGTTTCTTCCGGAGAACAATGACATAAACAGCCAGAACAGCAATAATTATTCCGGCAGGCAGGAATATTGCAACATCCGCAACTGCGGACTGTGCGGGAGTATCCGCAGCCCGGGCACGCGGAGCAAAAAATGCGCAAAGAAAAAACGCGGCGGCATTTCTGAGAATTTCTGATAACAGTCTGTGCCTCATAGTCATCTCCGGGCAGATTAAGTGATGAATGTTTAATGTTTAATGTTTGATGGTGAATGTTTAATGTTTGATGGTGAATGTTTAATGTCTGATACCAAATCGCTATTGATTTTATACAATCCGAACATCTTTTTCTGTCTGATTACAGAAAGTTCTTTTTTTGATAAGTATGTTTTCAGCAGCGATTTGGTATGATACCAAATCGCTTTTGAAAATATGCTTATGAAAAAAACAAGGGTTTGTAATCAAACAGAAAAATCGACTGCATTGTATAAAACCAATAGCGATTTGGTATGAAACCGGGTTACTGGCTGGATACAGGAGGCAAATTAATCACTCATCACTGATAATTAAGCATTAACAATTTAAAATTGAACATTAATTTTCCGGCAGTATTCCGAGAATTTCTTCATATCTGAATTCACGAACCAGCAGGCCCAGGGATTCGGACAGAGCAGGAGCATAAATCCCTATCTCTTCGATTACTCTGCTGATTCTGTCATCATCCAGTTCATGGATGGCCTGGCGCAGATTTGCGGACAGATTTGCAGGCAGATTTGCAAATGATCCCGGATCAGGCACAGTTTTGACAATATCCGGGGGAATGCAGGACGGAACTGCTTCCGGGTATTCTTCCTTTTTTTCCGGAACATCCGGCAGTTGAACCCGGATTTCAAAAGTGAACAAAACTCCGGGGCCTTTGTTTCCGCTCCTGTCATCATCGCAGGCACGGCAGGGACTGATCATAGTCAGCTCCCCTCCCATCAGTTTTACAAACTGACGGCTGATAGCCAGCCCCAGCCCTGATCCTTCCTGGGATCTGCGGCCGGTTTCAGTCTGCACAAAGGCATTGAAAAGGCTTTCCCTTTCTTCCGGGGCAATACCGGGTCCGGTATCCTCCACCTCAAAACGGAGCATTGTCAAAGATTCTTCATGCGGGATTCTGCTTTTCCCCCTGTCCGCAAGTCCTGCTCTCACCTTTACCGATCCGGCAGACGTGAATTTGACTGCATTGTCAATAAGATTGATGAGAATCTGCCGAAGCCTGGTTCGATCCGTCCGCACCCGCAGAGGCAGTTCCGGAGCAGTTTCAAATATGAATTGCAGTCCCCGGCCCTCGGCCTTCATCCTGAACATGCTTTCCACTTCCCCCAGCAGTTCAGGGAGATCGAAATCTTTTTCATTAAGGGACATGCGGCCGGCTTCCACTTTGGAGAGATCAAGAATCTGGTTGATGAGGGTCAGCAGATGCTCACCGCTGTCTGCAATAATACGCAGATGATCCCGTTCATTCTGCAGAAGATTCGGACTCTTGCCAACTACCTGGGCAAAACCGAGAATAGCGTGAAGCGGGGTGCGGAGTTCATGGCTCATATTGGCAAGGAACGTGCTTTTGGCCTGATTCGCGGCTTCTGCGGCCTGGCGTTTTCTTTCTGCCTGCTCTTTTTCCTGTTTCTGCTGCAGGTGAAGTTTTTTCTCCCGTGAGTACGCGGAGAAACTGAGAATGACATAGCCGGAAATCCCTGCTGTCAGGTTGTATCCCATGGAAAAAACCGTGCCGTGATACACATACATCAGGGTGCAGAAAAGGATAAATCCTGCAAACAGCAAAGCAGCGGACAGAATCTGCAGCACAAGGGTACGGATTCCGTAAGCGCATAAAATAATGGCAAAAATGAAAATAACAGAAATGACTGTTTCCGCAAAGAGAGGGGCCGGCCTCAGAGATGCGCCCCTGAGCAGGGTGCTGACCGTATCAGCGATGATTTCTGCGCCGTAGATCATTCCCACAGGTGTGTCAAACCAGTCATGGGAAATGGCTGTGGTATCCCCGATAATCACAATTTTGTCATGGACCCACATCCGCAGTTCCGCAGTTTCATCAGGCCCTATGCCGGAAATGTCCAGAAATTCGGAAGCCTGGATTCCGGCATACTGGTAGAGAAAGCGGTATCCCTCCGGTATGGCGGAAAAATCAATATACATATCCCCAAAATGATCCAGGGGTATGGCAATATCCCCGATATGCAGGATATTTTCTTTCAGCACAGGCCGGGTTTGCAGATACTCAGCCACAGCCTGCACTGCAAGGGGCCATCCGCCTTCCCTTTCTGCGATTTCCGGCATGACGCGCAGACGGCTTAAAAAGGTAAGTGAGGAGCTTGGAGAGGTCAGGTTGACATATCCGCTGTTTCCGGCCTTTCTGAACATGGGGATGGGATAAGAAATATCCTCAAAGCGGTTGTCACTGTCAAAAACAGCCCGTGATGCCAGCAGAACAGGGCTTCGCGACACAACTTCGGCCAGCCGGCTGTCATCACCGCACGCGTCCGGCAGATCCAGAAACAGATCCGCACAGATGACCCTTGCTCCCAGATCCCTGATATTCGATATGATTTTCGCCAAATCCGATCTTCTGAGCGGATATTTCCCGTATGTATCGAAAAAACGGTCATCTATGGAAACAATGGTGACTTTGTCCAGCGGAAATTCCGTATGTTCCCTCACACCGAAAACAGAACGGATTCCATGCCGGAAAAAAATTGTCTGATCTTCCCATAAGGAAAAAATTTCATGATATTCGGCAACCGATGCGAAAGCAAACAGGAGGATAACAAAAAGAATATCATATTTTTTCAGGATTTTTTTCAGCATAATCCGCATAAATCCGCCGGGTACTTTCACTGAAAACCATTTTTCAGTCCTTCTGATTCCGGATGAAAGCCATCTCTGCTTTTTTCAGATTTTCCAGTTCCAGATCACCCAGTACCCTGACAAGAAAAGGTCTCACTTCTTCGGCATCAGGATTTTCAGTCAGAAAATCCCGGTAACGATCCATAGCCACCACCTTTAACCCGTTTTCCTCCATAAAAACACCCAGAAGAAATCTGTTGTCCGGAGCAATCTCCAGCATCCGGGCCAGTTCCTGCTGGAATGTCTTTTTTTCCTCATTCGAAAGCCATTTCAGGGTGTTGCGGTCTTCGGGCGCATACAGCACTTCCCCTTTGTACAGCACATTGACGCAGTAAGTATTTTCTCCCGGAAATGCCTGAGGCAACCGGAAACGCACCATATCCTCATCGGTTCCCGGCACATCAAACACCTTATCTCCCACAAAAAGCTGGTAACTGTATTCCGGCCCCGGATTTTCCCATACCAGATCAGGATAATCCTCTGAAAGCGTAATATCCCTGGCTGTTTTCAGCCGGACATCCTTTTCGGATTTTACAGAACGTGTCACAGTGTATTTCTGGACACTGGCAAAACGCCGTTTCAGAAAAGCCCCGAAACTTCTGGATGGCCGGGTGTCGGAAATATTTCCTTCCAGCACCCGCGTGGCATCAGATTTCATCTCAACTTCCGTGCTGCCGGCCAGAACCTCGATGGTTTCAGAATCGTGTTTGAGGATTTTGCACATTCCGTCCTTTCCGGTTTTCACGTGCCATCCCTCAAAGAGAAATTTGTTGCGGTTCACAGGTTTCCATGCCTGGCCGTCCGGTGAATACGCAACCTCCCCTTTGGCATCAATGATCATAGCGAGCGGTTCTTCTGTGCCCATTGCCGGAACGGCATACATCCATATTATTGACAATACAGACAGCATACGGATAAATTTTGTCATTTCATCCTCCTTTTCCTGTGCGGAAAAAAACCGCACAGACATTTTGTTATAACTTTTCCAAATCAGTAAACCGAAAAATTTTAAGCAAACTGCTTTCCCGGCCCGGTGAAGAACAGACCGCGTCCATGCAGTTTCATGCAACGGGATACGGATTTTCAGAAAAAATTTTGGAACTCCGGATGAAAAAACTGTTTATACAGTAACTTGTCTCCCAAACAGCCGGGAGGAGAAAATTTTTTCCGAAAACGTGGGGAGGCATTAAAACAGATTCGGATGTAATTTGCAACCATTATGTAACTGATGCTGCGCAGTCATTTCAAAAACCGGAAAACCGCTCTTTTTTACTCCGTTCAACAAAAACCGGAACTACTGTAATATCAGAGGGTTCAGAATACCGGTTTTTTCGCGGTTATGACAGTTTCTTATGCAAGAATAATACATACTTCCCTGACTGTCTTCTGTCAGGGTACGGAAAAAAATACCGGGCTGTGTTCCCGAAGGATTTTTTTATTCCCCGCAGGTTTTTCCGGCCTGGACATTTCATCTTTTCCCAAGTAAACAAATTTCAGGAATATATGCAAATACCTGCAAAAAAATTTTATAGCGGAAATACTCTGTATTGCAAATTCTAAATGACCCTGATATAGTTTTAAAAAAAAGATTGTCATCCGGAATTTCCCCAGATTTTTGGACAGACATTTTTTTTAAACTGTAAGTAGGCAACCATAAATCTTCAGGTATAAAAGTAGTATAAGCTTCCAGCCTGTGCCTGCGGCATAAACACAGTCCTGAAAACTTTGTGCCAGAAAAATTATGGAACCTTACTTATACCAATACTTAAAATATTTTGGTAATTCTGCCGGGCGGATTTTAACCGCAGAGTAACGAAGAGTTTCCTCAGAGTCACACAGTTTTTATTTGCGGAATCCAGATCTGAATCTGAACCTCTGCCAAATGTTTCAAGTAATTGTATATATAACGGAAATCCGGTTTCAGACAGTTTTCAGAACCGGGACTGCCGGTATCTTCAGGATTTGCGGATCTGCAACCTCTGCATTTACGACAGGGGAGGAACAGATTTCAGGGGACAATGCCGCACACTGTTTTGATAAATGCCGGATTATCCATATTAATATTTTAATTTTACTCTCCGGAAAGAAAGAATATTGGACTCATCACACAATACCACAGACAGGATTACAGGCTGGTGGAAGCCGGAAGGCAATCTGCCGGAAACCGGTTCCACTGCCATTCATAATGCAATTCTCCGGCTCAGACGTCCGGTTTATCTGCTGCGGCAGGGGGAGGATATTGCCGTAGCGCAGAGCGGAACCGTCATCATGGGCCGGGAGCGGACTTTGGGAGAGGAAGCACTGCCTTTGTGCGCTTATTGTCCGCCCCTTTATCCAGCGGATCTGGGAGATCCGCTTTTCAGAAAAAATTTCGGTCTCAGATTTTCCTATGTGGCTGATGCTATGGCAAACGGCATCACGTCGGTGGAAATGACCGAGGCCGCAGGCCGGGCAGGAATGCTTGCTTTTTTCGGTGCTGCCGGGCTTTCCCTGGAGGCCATTGAAAAGGCCATCCGCCATCTGCAGAGCAGCCTGAAGGGAATTCCCTTTGGATTCAACCTTATCCACAGTCCAAATGATCCGGATCACGAGGCTGCAACCGTTAATCTGTATCTGAAAACCCGTTTGCGCATTGTCAGCGCGTCAGCATATCTGGGGCTTACCCTTCCTGTGGTGTATTACCGGGTCAAAGGCATTTACCGTGATCCCCAGGGAAATATCGTCTGCCCCAATAAACTGGTGGCAAAGGTGTCACGGGAGGAGGTGGCAGAAAAATTCCTTTCCCCCCCGCCGGAAAAACTGGTGCGCCAACTGGTGGAAAAAAGAATGATTACAGAGCAGGAAGCGGAACTGGCCCGTTTTATCCCCATGTGCGGGGATCTGACTGCGGAAGCTGATTCCGGAGGCCATACAGACAACCGGCCCGCGCTGACAATGTTTCCCACCATGCTGGCTTTGCGGGACAGACTGGCCCGGAAATACAATTATTCCCGGATTCCCTGCGTGGGACTGGGCGGAGGAATCGC
>CAZHPS010000230.1:0-10495 GCA_964534335.1 uncultured Desulfobacterales bacterium | reverse complement strand
GTTTCAAATCCTCCCCGATTCCGGCAAAACTGAAACCGCAGAGATTGTCTTCCACACCAAAGCGGCCATAGGCATTCGCGTAAGTAATTGCAATGCTTTCTGATACAGAAAATCCGTAATGCACTGGTTGAATCAGATTCTGATCTTCCAAAATTCCGCTGTCACTGATGATTTTCTGTGCTTCCGCAGCCTGTGCATCAATGCCTGCGGATTTCAGCAGACCAAGTTTTGCAAGGGACTGACACCGGTTTCTGCACAGAATTTCATCCAGCAGATGAAACGGAGCGCACTCATATATGCCCGGAGCCAGATTCGCGCAGGGCTGATACAGATTCAGCAGGCTGTGATACTCCAGCAGGTTTCTGCTGTGCTTCGGCCATTTCCATTCCTGATCCCCCTGCCGGATAATCAACTCTTTTTTTTCCGCAGGGCAGATATTGGGTTCAGACGCGACCACGCCCTGAATCAGTCCTTTGCTGTCCTGCTCCAGCGCACGGAGAACTGAACCTCCGCCATTGGAAATGCCGGCTGCCATAACCAGCGTATTGTCCGCACGGATCACCTCCTGGATCTGTCCATCTTCGGATTTTTTCCCGAAATTCTCCGGCAGATTCAGCACATAAAAGGCAAATGCAATGGCCTCCAGCACATACTGCCCCCAGTCTTTTTCCGGATTCTGACGGGAATGAGCGTGTCTGTAAGCAATGCGGAAAGGATATTTCTGTCTGAATTCCGCAGGATGTTCCCCATCAGTTTTGAAATTGGCCTGATTTCCGGCAGATTGTGCATCCGCACGCTGTCCCGTGATGATGTTTACGGTGTCTGAATCCAGATCATGAACTCCAATGCCGGTTCCCTTGTCTGTATATGCAACGGCAAAACCCCTTTTCAGTCCCCATTCTCCGACCACGCCCACCGCACCGTAAATGCCCCGTGATCCGGAAGACGCGGCAGCAATGATACGGGGATTATGCGGATCAAATCCTTTGGGAATCTGCACCATCAGAGTCACGTTCTGCTTTCCGGAACCATCATCGGAAAAAGTCAGATATTCCTTTCCCGCGATTTTTCCCTCATCTGCGCGCAGAGAACCGTCCGGATTCACGCCCGGCCCGTAGAGCAGACCGTAACCTCCCTCAGGGGATACATCCATCAGTCCCCGGTAATCATAATAAATGGCCCAGGATCGCAGTTCTGCTGCTGTGGGATTTTCCGGATCAGCAAAGCGGGGTTCCTGTGCAATGCCCAGCCCGGTTTTGCCGAATCCGCCTGTAAGCAGGTCATCTGTGATGCCGTCATAGTGCGCAGCATGAATCTGACTTTTGATAAAATCCGGTTTTTTCAATGTCATAAAGTCTCCAAGTGTTTTCAGGATAATCCTCTGTTATCTGTTTATAAAATCATCAATAATTTTCTGAATTTCCCCCTTACTACCGGACAAAAAATCATTTCAGATTGCATAACTGATGAAATTTAAAGAAATACACAGTCGGTACAGAAAAAATTTTTGTCACTTTGGTGAACTCCATCAGTATATTCATTCATATTGAGAAAGATTCGCCTGAGATGACCGAATCCGTTTCTGAAAATGCTTTTGGCACGGTATCCGTGCTTTTTTATAAGGATTTCTTTTCTTTCAGGACTGTCACCATCAGGGTATGCCCATACGGAAGCCAGTGAAATTATGCAGAGCAGCCTGCTTATTCTGTCAGGGTCTCTGAGATGGGTGGATTCGAATCTGAATCCGCGGGTTTTGAGACAGGCGAACATTGTCTCAATCTGCCATCTTTCTGCATATATTTCAAACAGTTTTTCAGGATTGGAGAATGTCACTGCAATGAAAAATTCTCCGGAGATGCATTTCATGCCTCCGGCAAAAACCTCAGTGTCTCCGATTTTTCTGAGTCCTTTGGGAATGCATCTTTCTCCGGGTTTCAGATTCCGGAAAAGATCGGATGCGCGTGTGTACCGCCCCCCGGAATTGGCAACTTTCTGATTTTCCCTGATTCTGACAACAATATTTATATTGTTTTCTTTCAGCCGCTGAAACCGGTCATTTCCGGTGAATTCACGGTCTGCCGCAGCAGATTCAATACGCTCTTTTCCGAAAAGTCTGATGAAATGTTCCGGCAGTTCTTTCCGCTCCGCTGTATTCGGACTGCCTTTTTTTCCGGTATGCGGATCATCTTTTTTTGTCAGTAATTTCCAAAGCAAAGGTATGGCAACCCCTTTATAAACCACTGCCGGCATAAGGATATTGATTTCTGTTTTTCCGAATTCCCATTCCGTGCGATCAGCCGTCAGCACCCATTTTCCTTCGGGAAGTACTGATGCGACAAAAAGAGAAACAAAATCATGATTGAGGGGAAAATCCCTGAAAAATCTCCGAATTCTTTTTTCATTGGAAGCGGTTTCCGTTTTTCCCGCAAATCCTGCTGCAATCTCAGTGAGAGTGACTGTTCTCACTTTTATCACAGCAATAATCATCTGTGATATAAGCATAATACGTGCAAAATTTATTGGAAAATGCTCTTTCAGCAGTACAGCCAGCCGGTAAACTTCTTTCATTTTTCTCCTCCTCATAATGTTTAAATTTGATGAGCAGAATTTAACATAAAAAACAGGTTTTGACAAACAAATTTTAATTTCCTGTAATTATAAATAATATAATGTTTTTGTCCGGTAGTAAGAACTAATAGTTCAAAAAAGTGTCGTTTTTTCCGACATCCATTTTTACGGGAATATTCCTGATATTCAAAAAAATCACATGAATTTATAGTTATTTCAGTATGTATTTCACCAATTTCCTGATAATCCGAAAAATCCCGGAGCAAAAAAACTGTCGTTTTTTCCGACACCCATCTGCACCTGAAGAATGGTATAGAACTACAAGGATTTTGTGTAAGCAAGGATTTCAAAAAACTGAAAAATCCTTTCTTATGCAAAATCCCTGTAGTTATTATTTCTGAAAATCCTGTTTTAAAAAGTGTCGTTTTTTCCGACACCTTTATTGAATTGAATTATCAACTGATTTGACCTATTATCTGTTTGTAATAATATAACTATCTAAAAATAATATTAATATTTAGATCATATTGTTTCCATATGTAATAATGGCATTATTATTGCATATAATTTTTTTAGTAATAATTTCCATTATTGGTTTTATCTCTTTAAAAAAGGTGTTCTCTGTGAAAAAAATATTTCCACTATCTATCACTGTTAGAAGCTGTTTTAAAAATATTCTCTCATAATATCCCTGCAAAAAATATTTAACTATGTCTCATAAAAAACAGGAGTCTCAGAGATATTTATGAGATATAAATCTATATAAAATATGCTGCAACAGATAATTACTAAATATAATCTCATAAAATATATTTCCATCACGATTTTTTCGAGATATAACTAAATATCTTGACGAAATTATTGTGAGAGAATATTTTTAAAACAGCTTCTTATATTTGACAGCGGTTAAATCTGTTGATATATCATTCAAATAGTTGTACACATTCAGGACAGAAAACGGTGTCTCTTCTTCTGAAAGAACACGGTTATACTTCCTGAATGCCAGAAAAAAAGACAAAGCCAAACCCGCCGTGAGACGGGGACGGAAAGCTGCGGGTCTTGAAGAACAAGACAGCCGGGTTGCCTTGAAACAGGTGACCCGGCTTTTGTTGTTTTGCAGAAATACAGAGCCGGTCACTCCGAAGTCACCAGAAACCCTTTAACGGAAGGAGGTGAAAAAAGACAGACATAAATCAACATAAGGTTTTATGGCAAAGTTTTGGCAGTAATGTTTTTTAAACGCGAATCTGTTTTTTTTCAGAGGATTTGACAAACAATTGTCAAATGCAAGGAGATTATTATGAAAGCTTCAGTAAAAGTTTTTGCAGTGGCAATGGTCATTTTTTGTGGAATGTTGGGGATCGCCAACTCCGGAAGTTATACCACAAGTTTGGTATTTGAAACAACGGATCAGAGCATGTGGGCTTCAGGTGATGCATTTGTATTGGACTACAACAAATTTTTGGGGCCTCAATGGAATGAAAGAGGTTCGATTGGTGGAATAGAAGAAACATGGGCTGGCGATTATGGCGCAGAGATTTGGGGAGCAACAAGCGGCAGGGTTGGTTTCGATGTCAATGCCCACATGGACAGTGGTTCGGTAAATGTTACATATCCGGTAGGAATTAATCTTTCCTATCCTGATAAAGCAAAACCGGGAGAGACGTTTACCATATCCTCTTCTTATGTGGTAAATCCCGGAGCAGGTATGACCACAAATTTTCCTGAGGCAAACATATCTGTTGATGCTGTGTTTGATTTTTATGCTGCTCTTGGTTATAAGGCGTGTGTTATTTGGTGTACAGAGGGCAGTATCACACTTATTAACACAAAAAATACCTATCCTATTTTGGATATTGACACAGGAGACACCTTTTCTTCTGATATAGGCGGCTTTGGATCTGTCACAGCAACTTTTCCGGATATTAACACAACCGGAACTCTTAATGGAAATTTGCTGGCATCTTCCGGAGAAGATGATTTCCTGAATTTGACTTTTGATATTGACAGAGCTGTTACCGTCTTTACAGGCATTCCTTTCAGTGGCAGTGTATTGGGAATTTCCTACAATCTTCTGAACGTAGATGCGGGTATGATACTTGCTGCTACCCAGGAATTCTCATTTGTTCCGAATTTAATGGTTGGCTTTGAGTTTGAGAACGGTTATACTGCCAGTATGCGGGTGGGTGACAGTGCCAGTTTTATTTTCCCTGAAGGTGTTGGAGATATGGATGTGACCCCCACTTTTTGGCTGGAAAATACCTTCTATAATGATACTGGAATGAGAATAGATCCTCAGTTTGGGGTTGATGCCTTATCTCTGTCAGGATATGGAGTCAATATCGGACCTCTTTACTCTTACGACTGGCGAGGAGATGGACTTGAACTGGGTATATTTTCAGATGATTTTGAACTTCAGGGTTTTGACAGCTTTACAACAGAAAATTTCTCAATTCAGGCAACCCCTGAACCCGGAACTTTGGCACTGCTGGGAATCGGATTGATGTCATCAGGTGTTTTTGCAAGAAAAAAGCGGAAATCAAGAGGATAGGGTGAACTGAACAACTCAGGGGAACTTTTTGTAAGTTCCCCTTAATTATTATAATTTTAAGGAGAAAATGATGAAAAAAGCATTGATGTTTCTTGTGGCAGCGTTGTCCTGGCAGTTTCTTTCCGGCGTAGTTTATGCTGTTCCTAACATAAAAGAATTTTTGGAAGAGTCTAAAGGACATGAAAATATTGAAAAACTCTTACGTTCAGAACAATATAGGCAGGCAAAAGACATTATAGAAAAGAAACTTGAAACATCGCCTAATGATCCTGAACTCCTCCTTATTTCAGCTTATACAGAAGCAGGGCTGAAACAATGGGATAACGCTCTTAAAAAGATAAAAGAAGCAGTTCATTATGCGCCGACAGACAAAAAAGATGAATATATGATAGATATGGCAAATATATACCATCTTCAAAAAAGTTATGGAAAATCAGAGGAAATATATCGGGATATATTAAGAAAAAATCCCAAAAATATCAGGGCAATTTATAATTTGGGATATTTATATCAAAAAACAGGCAAAAAATCAGAGGCTGTAAACCATTATTCTAAAATTTTACAACTTAAGCCCAATCATAAAAAATCATTTATTTCCCTGATTCAGCTTTATATGCAGGAGATGCGATATGATAAAATTATCTCATTAAGCCATCAGTTTCAAAAAGACGATCCTGAACAAACAGAGGGATATTATTATGAAGCAATCGCTCTTCTCAGACAAGATAAACCAAACTACCCTTCAGCTATTTCTCTTCTGAAAAAGGCTTTAGATAAGAAACCTGAAGACAGCCAGTTGCTTTACATGTTAGCCTATACTTATGTCAAAAATGAGCAATATGGTGAAGCACTGCCTCTCCTTGATGAAGTTGTGCATATTTCTCCTGATTCTCCAGAAATCTATAGACTCTTGGCAATTATTGCTTTGAAACAAAACAATCTGTCAACCGCCATTAAGCATTTGGAAAAAGAATTGGCATTAAAGCCTTCTTCAGAATTATATCATCTTATAGGGAAAATATATCTTGAAATAGGCGATAAAGAGGCTGGACTAAATGCTTTGAACAAATCCTTAGAAAATTCTTCGTTACAGGATACTGACATATTATCTGAAGAAGGTCTTTACGAATATCTTCATGGCAACCTTGAAGCATCAGAAGATACTCTGAAAAAGGTGATTGCCAAATCTCCTGATGATAATTTTGAAACATATGTTTTGCTGATTGTGAATTTACTAAATCAGCATAAATATAAAGATGTTATTAGTCAAGTGCAATCCGCTTTAAAAAAATTTTCGGAAAAGCAGGAATTATTGCTTAATCTGCTATCTCAAGCATATATAGGTGAAGGAAAGCTGGAAGAGGCTGAAAAGACTCTTTCCAAAGCTTTAACTTTAAAGCCTGATTTTCCTTTAACACATATAAATCTGTCTGCTGTTTATTTTCAGCAGGGCAAATATGATAAAACCAAAGAAGAACTAAAAAAAATAATTTCCAAAGATCCGAAGAATAGGCAGGCAAATCTTTTGTTATCAAGAGCCTATCAAGCATCATCAGAGAATCAGATTGCTGAAAAGATTTTAAAAGGTTTGCTTGAAAGCAATCCATCTGATCTTTTGGTTCTGAAAGAGATAATCCTTTTGGATATAAAAATGAAGCAATTTGAAGAAGCGTTGCAATATTCTGACAAATTTATTTCTACAGACACTGAATCCATGGAAGGATATATGTTGAAAAGTCGGGTATATGTTTCGTTGGGAAATATTTCAGAATCTTTGGATACTATTGACAAAGGATTGGAAAAAATTGGGGAAAATTTGGGTGTTTTAGCAACTGCGGCACATTTATCTACAGATAATGGTCTGCATGACAGAGCATTAACTTATCTTGAGCGATGTAAATCCCAATATAATCTTCAACAACATTCGGAACTTAAATATCTTTATGCAGGAAATCTGATTGAAACCGGAAAAGCTGAAGAAGCAAGAATCTATATTGAAAAGGAATTTAAAAAGGATGATATACAAACATTATATTTATTGGGAATCAGTTGTATTAAAACTGGAGATTTTGCGAAAGCTGAGGAGTATCTTGAAAAAGTTGTTTTAACAAATAGCCGTTTAAGTGAAGCTGTTTTTAATTTGGCAAAAGTAAAATTGACAAGAGGCAATAAAGAGAAGGCAAAAGAGCTTTTTAGAAAAGCTATTGAGATTAATCCAAAGAAAGAAAAATATTATATTGCATTGGCAATGTTTTATGAAATTGAAAAAGAAACTGATGCTGCTATTGCTCTTTATCAGGAAGGGCTTGCCAAAATTCCAGCTTCGATACCATTTATGAATAATTTAGCACTTCTTTATCTAAAAAAAGATAATCAGAAGGCTATATCATACGCTGATCAGGTGCTGAAAATAGCACCTGATGATCCCAATGTTCTTGATACAGTTGGGCAAATATATTATCAAATGAATAACTTTGAAAAAGCTGTTTCTTATCTGGAGAAGGCAGCAGAAATAATGCCTGACGCTGTTCTATTTCATTATCATCTTGGCTTATGCTATTATAAAATGCTTAAATTAAAGGAAGCAAAAAAAGCATTGGAACTTTCAATTTCAAAAGACCAAAACGTGCCGTGGCAATCTGAAGTTAAACAACTATTGGAAAAGATTAAAATTTAATCTCTAATTGGACTGTCAAACATATATTTTTATTCCGTAGGGGAGGCTTCCAGCCGCCCCGAAAACCGGCATGATGTGCCGGTTGCGAGGCGGCTGGAAGCCGCCTCTGCGGTGTAAGAATATAATTGACAATCCACTAATTATAACATTACTGACGAGAAAATTATTTTATTTTCTCACATATTCACCCATCCCATGTTTTTTCAGCAGATCATGCAGACTGGAACGGCTGACATCCAGCAGTTTGGCGGCCTGACTGATATTATTTCCGGTAATTGCCATTGCCTGCGTTATTACCCGAAATTCAGCCTCATCCCTTGCAGCTTTGATGGAAAGATTCATGGATTTTTCCTGACATTCCGAAGCATCGCCCAGCCCCAGATCAGACGGCCTGAGCAGTCCATGCTCAGATTTCACAATTGCCCGGCAGATGCAGTTTTTCAGTTCACGGACATTGCCCGGCCAGGAATGGGCAGTGAGAACTGCCGCGGCTGCGGGTGAAAGAGAAATATCACTGCGTTTCAGTTTTTCCCTTTCTTCCCGGATAAAATGATTCGCGAGCAGCAGAATATCCTCCCGCCGATCTCTAAGCGGCGGAATGTTTATGGGAACCACATTGAGACGGAAAAAAAGATCTTCCCGGAAGCGTTTTTCCTTTATGGCCTGTTCCAGATTCACATGAGTAGCCGCAATCACACGGACATCCAGTTTTATGGGCTTTGTCCCGCCTACCCGCTCAATGGTACCCTCCTGCAGAAAGCGCAGAAGTTTCACCTGAAGAGACTGTGGCATATCCCCGATTTCATCCAGAAAAACCGTACCCTTGTCCGCAAGTTCAAATTTTCCCTTTTTCTGCCCCTCTGCTCCGGTGAATGCCCCTTTTTCATGTCCGAAAAGCTCGCTTTCCAGCAGATTTTCCGGAATGGCCCCGCAGTTGATGATGACCAGAATTTCTGCCGACCGTCTGCCCAGAGCATGAACTGCACGCGCAGACATTTCCTTGCCTGTCCCGGTTTCTCCCCGGATGAGAACCGGATAATCTGTTTCACTCACCTGCCGGATCTGCCGGAACAAATCTGTCATCAGCGGAGAAATGCCCAGCATTCCGCAAAAACTGTTCCCCTGTTCATCACACTCTGCCTGCAATCTCCGGTTGGCCGCCTCCAGTTCGGATATTCTGAAGGTGCGGTGCAGAATGATTTTCAGCATATCCAGATCAACAGGTTTTGTGCAGAAATCCGCTGCCCCAAGCCCGATGGCCTTTATCGCATTTTCCTGTTCCGCATTTCCGGTTATCACAATGATTTTGGTGTGGGGGGACAGTTGACCTATCTCTTCCAGAAGCCGGAAACCCTCCTGCGGCGTATCAGGTGACGGGGGCAGTCCCAGATCCAAAGTTGCCACAGAAAAAGAGCCGGAGATAAGCAGTTGACGGGCTTTTTCCGAATTGCCGGCAATCACGGCATCATAAAGATCGTTCAATCCCCATTTCATCTGCTTTGCCAGGGAATTTTCATCCTCAATGATCAAAAGTCTGTTTTTCATTGTTATGTGAAAAACTCCTGTCCGCAGTGAACGGTTTATTCCTGTTTCAGGTTCCCGAATTCCCCAATGATTATGGAACAGGCTGGAAGCTTGTTTTAGAAGCTGTTTTAAAAATATTCCACACTGCTTTCTTCGGTAAGAAATCAGTATGGCAAAAGAGATATTATCCGTTTGAACACGGCAAAATCAGGCTTTGGTATTTGGCAAAATCCCAAAATTTTTTTGCCACCGGATATTTTTAAAACAGTTTCTTATACCAATCCGCTTTCAAAACATGAGAATGCCAAAAGCTGTTTTTTCTTGATATCCGTGTTTTTCGCTGTTAAAAAAAGAGGCATTCCCCGAACTTTGAAAGTGATTATACTGATCCAATTTTGGTTTTCTTTGGCATAAATTTTGCATATGGATGCTGTTTTATGTTAAATTTTACTGTTGCAATTTTATATTAACAATGCTTCGGTAATTTTTTTGTTTTTTTATTATTTTAAATTTCAGACAGTTAAAATATGAAGCTACAAATTTTGGAGCTATTTTTCCCTGTATTTTATTTTTTTCAAACTCAGCTTTTGTCCTGAGTTGAAAAATATCAGGGACTTATATTTTAACTGCCTGATTTATCAGGCTGCACAGCAGAAAATATTACCGAACCATTGATATTAATTGATATATATGTGTCTAATAAACTGATTTAAATATACTGATCCGATTTTGGTTTTATCCGGCATATTTTTTGCCTTCAGACCGGATTGTGAAAAAATGACCGTTTTGATCCGGAAACTCAGCGGAAACAGGTTGGGAAAAGGATGTTTCCGCAGTTCAGCAATTTTCGTGCCAAAGAAAACCAAAATTGGATCAGTATAAGTAAGGTTCCATAAATTTTCGGGCATAAAATTTTCAGAAAAACCGGATTTTTCCGAAAAATCCGGTTTTTCTGAAAATACGAAAATTTTTGTTTGCCTACTTATACCGGTTCGCCATTGATTTTATACAATGCTGAATACAAATCCGGAGGAGTGCAAAAATTAAGCGGAGCGGTTTTTTGCACACGCCCGGCAGCGGAAAAACTGACGGTATTGTATCAAATCAATGGAGAATTGGTATTATACTGAAACAATTTTGGTTTACTTTGGCATGTTTTTTGCCTGACAGTCTGA
>CAZHPS010000229.1:0-10531 GCA_964534335.1 uncultured Desulfobacterales bacterium | reverse complement strand
GATTAATCTGTTACCGAGAATTTCTTGAACAATATGAATTTAATCATCTTTTGACAGATCCCGACCGTTTGGTTTATGCCTTGAAACGGCAAATAGGAAATATTGTTGTTGGTATAGGCGGATTCAATTCCGCATGGTCTTGCAGCAGATCAAGTAATGAAGAAAAAGGAAAATTATGGATGGGGGCTAAATGGCAAATGAATACAATAAGAAAGCATTTGAAAGATACAAAGTTTAATATAACTCTTCTTCATCATCCGCCAAACTGGTTTGTTGAAAGAGAGGATAAAAAGTTTCTGACCAGTTTACAGGAAAAATTTTCATTTTGTTTGCATGGTCATGAACATTTTGAATGGGTTCATGAATTGGCTAATGGTCATACAACAATATCCGCTGACGCATGTTATGAAAATTCTGCCGGAGAAAATGGATATAATTTTGTGAAACTTGATTTTGAAAAATCGACTGGTGAAGTATGGCTAAGAGAATACAAGAGCACTGGCGCAGGCGGGTGGATTCCTAAGATTCAACCAGGAAAAACAGACAATAATGGTACATGGACACTGAGAAATACCGGATGGATGAAGGGAATAAAAAATGATTCCGAAAATATTGAGACTTCTTCTAAATCAAATTTTATAATGAGTATTAGTGATATTAAATCTCATCAAAAGGTTGAACTTGCTTTCGATATTAATAAATTAGACCCCAGAGGATTGGAGAATTTAAAAAGTGTTTTATCACAAATACTTCAGATAGATGAACGATATATTCCTATTATTGATGTTAAAAAAGGCAGTACAATAGTTACAATTAAATTACCTTCTGACAAAGCTGGAGAATTGGAAGATCAGTTTAAAAGAGGAAGTGATGGAATTAAGCAATTGCGAAATCAGTTTGCATTAACAAATATTGAATTACAAGAATATGATTTTCTCTTAATTGATGATAGTCCAGCATGGCAAGAGATTGTCACAGAAACATTTTATGGTGTATATAGTTGCGATGTTGCCTCTTCTTATGAAGATGTTATCGAAAAAATTGGAAGTCAAAAATATAAAGTTATTTGTGTATCCATACCTTTTTATAATTATCATAAAACACGTCAAATCCTTATTTTTCTTAAGGATAAATACTTTCATTTGCCTGTTATACTGATTACAACGCTTGAAGAAGAAAATTTGGATATTCAAAATCGTTATCCAAATATAAAATACGTTGTTATTAAAGGACGAAAGCATTATATAGATGACTTGGAAGATGCTATATCAAAAACTTTAAAAGAAGGCAATATGATTCTCGAACAACGAACTACAACTACCAAAGTCGCCGACATAGGTCGACCTTTAAAATCAACTGATTTAACTGATAAAAAACGAGTTATAATTTTTATCAGCTATGCTTCCGAAGATTATAATACCGCGAAAAGACTTTATGATGATTTAAAGCGTGAAGGCATAACACCGTGGCTGGACAGAGAAGACCTTCTTTCCGGTCAGGATTGGACAATAACCATACCTAAGATTATCAGAGATTCAGCCTATTTTTTATTATTAATTTCAGAAAATTCCGTTTCAAAAACAGGTTATATCCAAAAAGAGCAGAAAATTGCTTTGGATATTCTTGATGAATTTCCTCCGGATAAGATTTTTATTGTACCGGCAAGGCTGGATAAAACTGAACCTGTTTATGAAAAACTGAAAAATCTTCACTGGGCTGACCTTTCTGATTATGAAAAAGGATTTCAGCAGATTTTAAGGACGTTACAATTGGGCAATCCAAGTCTGAAAAAGGATCAACAGAATGATATTAAAGAGGAAACCGAATCAAAACCATATAAAGAAGACAACATGATTCTCGAACAGCTTACCACAACCACCATTGGCGCGGCTATCCCGTTTTTGTTTGATCGACTTACAAAACTGGCAGATCGCCTTGATAAAGCACAGTTGGCAAAAATAGAAGCAAAGAAAAAAGAAATTCAGGCAATGCCTGTGAAAACAGAGCAGGATGTTGCCGCTGTGCAAAAGTCGGTGACAGAACTTAAAAGCATTCCTCATGATGATATAACAAAGGATATTGATAATTTTATATCACAGATGGAGATGCTCAGAAAAAGCGATAATCAGATAATCGCAGCAGGAGGAATCTTAGCCGATATTTTAACCCAGAAAAGGGAATATGAACAAAATCTTGAAACAAAAGGAGATATAGCAGATATGGAGGCAGAACTTCGTAATGATATTCGGGAATACAGAAAAAAACTGAAATTGGGAGACTCCGGAACGGAAGAAAGAAAAAAATTGGATAAACGAATTGGCTTTGCTCTGGATATGATTAAGGGATAGGCCAACTATTCTGATTTATGAAAAATGTCTCTATCCTATCTTCTGTCAATCAGCAGATCAAAAAATTTTTTGCAGAGCAGTTTTATGGATGTTTCCGGAGTGCAAAAATTGTATTTTTGCACTCCTCCGGAAAATTTTCGATCTGCGGAGCATGACAAAGCAGAACTGCATTCAAAAGGAAATGTTTCATGGAAACCTCTCTTAGCGGATTACGATACAAAATAAAAGACGTTCTGCTGGCATTGGACATGAACAAAAGGAGCATTCATAAATGAACAGAAAAGAACTTCTTGATAAAGTGAGACAAAATATACTTGCATCTGAGCCTGATGCCAAAATCATTCTTTACGGTTCCCGCTCACGGGGGGACTGGCAGCCTGATTCTGACTGGGATTTTCTGATATTGCTTGATGGAATAGTAAATGACAGACGTATTGACAGAATAAGGCATAGTCTGTATGAAACAGAATGGGAATCAGGGGAAGTTATCTCTTCCATTGTGCGCAATTTCAGCGAATGGAACAGTAATCTTTATCAGGCTATGCCCTTTCATCAGAGAATTGAACAGGAAGGAATATATATCGCTAATTAAAACATTACCCCGAAAATCAGACAAATGAACTTAATATAATTTAAATCAGCCACGAATGACACGAATCTGCACGAATTTTACAAACCATAATTCGTGCAATTCGTGCAATTCGTGGCTGTATCATTAAATATTCTGAGTAATGGTATAAAAACAGAAAAATTTATTGCCTGTCTTGATGCAGAGATTCAGAGAAAAATAAAATAAAACAGCAGATTTTTGACAAAAACAGACAGGAGAATGCTTTATGCTGCCCCAGCCCATACCCTATCTTTCTGAAGAAGAATATCTTGAATTGGAAAGAAACTCGGAGATTAAACACGAGTATTTTGACGGCGAAATCTTTGCCATGTCCGGCGCGTCCCGAAGGCATAACCTGATTGTTGCCAATGTAATCGGGGAACTGGGATCACAGTTGAAAAAAAAGCATTGCTGGATCTATCCAAGCGATATGCGCGTGAAAATCGAAAAAACAAAACTTTACACATAGTACTCAGTTCATTTAATTTTGAATAACAGGGTAATGCCTTTTCATTTTTTTACGGGCATCGTTTTTTGTAAATCGCCACCTGACCCTGGCTTTTAATCTGTTCCGTTCGCGGACACAGGACTGTACCCCGCGGTTCAGTGTTTCAATATCAGGAATCCGGCGGTGCGGACATTCTGCTGCAACTGCGGAAATTTCAATTTCAGCCATGTTTAGCCGGCCGGCCTTTTCCGGAGTGTAATGAAATTCAGACTTCCGGGACAGATCAGAAGATTTTTCAGGGCTGAACACCGCATAAAAAGAGCCGGATCTGTGAGTATTCAGGCTGTCCCGGACAACAGGGGGCTTCTCAGCGTCAGGATACCGGATACCCGCCGGTTCATCCATAAAAACAGCGTAATCAGCGGCGGTTCTTTTTTCTGCAACCCTGACAAACCGCTGCCCGGTTAACGGCCCGAAGGCTGTGGGTAAAACACATGTTCCCTTCCGTTCATAATGACAATCTTCCCTCACGGTTTTCCCGGTTCGGAAGGAAGAGGCTGTACCGTGTCTCCCGGTATCTGACACGGACGTTCATCAAAACATATAACCGGATGCAGCCGATTATAGGGCTGTTCTTATAAATCAATACTCCGGTAAAAATCATGCTGCGATTTTACCGAAAAATAAGAGTTCTTCATATGCAGCAGATATTTTTTTGTGTGTCTGATCAATTCCTGATTTTTCAAAAAATCTTTTGAGAAATAATTTATTGAAACATAAAATTTTTACATTGTTCATTGAAAACGGACGGTCTGATTTGCCGTCTTTCATTTGTCGTCTTTCATATGATAAGTCGCTTTTGCGATGGAAACGCCTGTCAGGGAGGCGCTGAAGTGAAAATGCAGTCTGTTTTCAATGCGTGCCTGACAGTGAGTCAGACCGGTGTGCTGCTTCGCATCCCGGAACAGGAATTCAGTCTGAAACCGGGCTTTGCAATACCGGTAAATCAGATACCCGTCCGGTTCCGTATCTGCTGAAAACAGGATGACATAACCGCGGGTTTTTCTGTTTATGACGTAAGCCGCCCGGATGTTCCGCTTCAGGGATCGGCTGTTTACGACCGCCGAATATACGGCGGTTTCATCATCCTCATAACACAGGACAAAACGGGATTTGGCAATTTTTTCAGAGATGATTTTCCCGTCAAAGGTTTTCGGACGGCCCTTTCCGCCCTTCTGCGGACCCGTGCAAAGATACCGCAGATCCGCATCCTTTCCCGGTTCGGAATCAGATGCGGGTCTGTCTGATTCACAATGCCGTCAGCGTACCTTTTTTTAGCATATGCGCCGTCATTGACAATATAATCAGCATGTTTCTTAAGCTGATCTTTCTTTTCAGTCACCTGACGGAGATAAAAATCCATGCGGGTTTCTCCGGCCTTTGGAACCGCCGGAGTCTGAAGACACTCAGGGTGCATGGCGGTGTTCCGCTCAATATCAATGACCGCCAATGAACTGATTTCAATTCCTTTTTCAGATTTGGAAGCGCAGCCGTTCCAGAATTTTCCAGGATGCGGGGTCAGTTTTCCGCTTTTGGGAATATAAGAGCAGTCGCCGACGGCAATCCGGCAGCCGGAACAGCATTCATCTGCCGAAAGGCTGTTAAAGGCAAAAAAATCAAAAGGCTGCCCAAAATGGGTCCGGCAGCTTTTTTCAGAATATTTGCCGATCCGGGACATGTTCATGAAGTTCAGTCTGCCCCGGATTGAAAGAAACAGAACAAAAATATGGATCAGGAATTTTTTCCTGATCCGGGATAACCCGTCTGTTTTATTTAATATGTCAGTTATGATTGTTTCCATGACCAGCATATATGCATGAAATTATTCTGTTTGTAAATAATTTTTCAAAAAATTACCGGAGTATTGATAATAAAGTTCTGTAAAAATCTGCACACTGTCCTGATTCGGATCAGCGGTTTTCATTTTTTCCTCCGGTTTAAAAAGGTTAAGGCTGCATGAAACCCGTATATACAATAATTTTAAAGTTATGTCACTGATAATATGGACAGACTCATCGAACTCACGTTTCTTTAAATTTCATCAGTTATGCAATTTAAAATAATTTTTTGTCCGGTAGTAAGGTCTCCGCCACATCTGGACATTTATCTCCTGCCCGTGAGAACAGCGTTCAACTCTCCCACCACTGCTTTCATCTGTATGGCCTGGGAATTGAGTTCCTCCGATGAAGAGGCAGTCTCCTCAGCATTGGCAGAATTCTGATGGGTGATTTTTTCTGTATCCCTGGCTGCGTTACGGATTTGCTCTGTTCCGGAGATCTGATCTTTTGAAGCCGCTGTGATTTCATCAATAAGGGAATTCACTTTGGCAAATATGCTGTCAACATGGGAAAACCTGTTATCCGCATTCGTCACGGAATCAGAGGCATCTTTGATTTTCCGGGTTGTGTTTTCAATCATTTCTGATATATTTTTTGCCGCAGACCCCGCGCGTACCGCCAGATTTCTGACCTCACCGGCCACCACTGCAAACCCTGCCCCGGTATCTCCGGCTCTTGCTGCCTCAACTGCCGCGTTCAGTGCAAGCAGATTTGTCTGAAAGGCAATGTCATCAATAATTTTGGTGATTCTGGATATTTCCTCACCTGATGCGGAAATCTTTTTCATTGATTCTGACAGACTGCCAATGGCATTGTCAGCCTGACGGATTTCATTTCCGGCTTCTTTGATGCACCCGTTCACTTCATGGATATGACTGGCATTCTGCCGGATAATGGAAGAAACTTCATCCGCTGATGTGGCAATGGCTTCAACAGATGCAGCCTGATCCGAGGCTCCCTGTGCAAGTGTCTGACTCAGGGAAGACATCTGATCTGCGGACAGAACAAACTGATCCGCACTGTTTTTCAGTGTATCAATGATTTTTTTCATGGGACTGATGGCCGTAATTTTCAGGGAAACGGCAATGCTGATGATCAGACCTGCCACAATCAGGATTGCAAAAAATATCTGGCTGTACAAATGCGCATTGATTTTCCTGTTTATGCTTTCGCTTAAAGACAGGATGTCATTTTTGGATTTTTCCTTGCTTTCTGTCATAACCCGGTTAAGAAATTCATCCGTATAATACACCGTGATTCTGCCCACTTTTTTATTTTTGTAAGTGACATCCTGCTCAAAGGACAGACTCCGGCCCGGCAATGTGTTATCAGGGATTGAGGGGCCTGTGCGGATATCAGAGTCCTTCCAGGCGGCTGCAACGGGATGATCTTTTTCATTTTTCACAGAAACAGCAAGAATATATTCGATTTTCATATAATTGGAAATCGTCTCCTCCAGCACTTTCTCTTCATAGCTGTATATGAAAACAGCGCAGAGTCTGCCCATCATTTCGCTGTTGGCCCTGATTTCATTCTCAAATGCTTTTTTCCGCTCTGAAATCTGTGTTTCAATGGCTTTTTCATTCTTTCCTATCACTTCATGCAGAATGAAATCTTTCAGATTTGACATGGATTTGAACACAAGCAGCGTGCTTGCGGATAAAAACAGAAAAATAATGATTCCGTTGATGACAGATGTTTTCAGTGAAATGCTGAATTTGCTCATATTTTTATATCCTTATTTGCCCGAAATACCGGCTTGGACGGATACGGGCAGTGTTGAGGTTTTCATAACAAATCGCTTTCAAAGTTCGGGGAATGCCTCTTTTTTTAAGCCACGAAAAACACGAACAGCACGAAAAAACAGCATTTGGTATGCCCATGTTTTGAAAGCGAATTGGTATCAGTTTCATGTTTCAGACAGGACAGCAGGAGCAGCAGTGGAGCCTGCCTGCTCCTGCGGAATTTCCCGGAATTACTTTTTCGCTTTTACCGCTTTGATGGCTTCAGACAGTGCCGGGGCCATATCTTTGTGCTTTTCATGCAGAAAGGTATACAAGAAATTTTTCTCACAGTTTTTTCCGCAGAATCTCATTGACCATTTTGGGATTGGCTTTTCCTTTGCTTTCCTTCATCACCTGTCCCACAAAAAAACTCATGAGTTTGGTGTTTCCTGCTTTGTAACGCGCCACTTCCTCTGGATTTGCTGCTGTCACTTTGTCTGCAATTGCTTCAATCGCGGAGGTATCACTGACCTGCACCAGTCCTTTTTCCTCCACAATTGCTTCGGGTGATTTTCCGGATACAGCCATTTCCTCCAATACGGTTTTGGCTATTTTGCCGCTGATTACGCCATCATCCATGAGTTTGAGCAGTGCTGCCAGATTATGGGGCGCAACCGGTGAATTTTCAATGCTTTTTCCCAGAGCATTCAGCACGCCCAGCAGAGAACCCATGACCCAGTTGCTCACCTGTTTTGCATTGGAATATTTTTCCAGACAGGCTTCAAAATAATCTGCAAGTTCACGGCTGGCAGTAAGCACGCCCGCGTCATAAGCAGGCAGTCCCAGTTTTTCCGTAAAACGCCGCTCTTTTTCATCCGGCAGTTCCGGCATACTTCTCCGTATACTTTCAATCCACTGTTCATCAACGACCAGAGGCAGAAGATCCGGATCAGGAAAATAGCGGTAATCATGTGCCTCTTCCTTGCTTCGCATGGAAGTGCTTACCTCTTTGTCCGGATTCCACAGCCGGGTTTCCTGAATGACTTTTCCGCCGTCTTCAATGATTTCCCTCTGTCGGTCAATTTCATAGCGGATGGCTTTTTCCACATGTCTGAAGGAATTGAGATTTTTGAGTTCTGCACGCGTGCCGAGAGTATCCGAGCCTTTGGGCATAATCGAAACATTCGCATCACAGCGGAAACTGCCTTCCTCCATATTGCCGTCACAGATGCCCAGATAGCGGAGAATGGAATGCAGTTTGCGCAGATAGGCTCCGGCTTCTTCCGAAGAACGCATATCCGGCTCACTCACGATTTCAATCAGGGGAACGCCTGTGCGGTTCAGATCCACCCGGCTGACAGGCCGGACAGGGTCATGAATCAGTTTTCCCGCGTCCTCTTCCATATGAATCCGGGTAATGCCCACGCGTTTTTTCTGTCCGTTCACATCAATTTCAATATGTCCGGCCTCACAAAGGGGCAGTTCATACTGGGAAATCTGGTATCCCTTTGGCAAATCAGGATAAAAATAGTTCTTTCTGGCAAAACGGCTTTCCCGGTTGATCCGGCAGTTGGTTGCCTGCCCCATTTTCATGGCATATTCCACCACTTTTCTGTTGAGAACCGGCAGCACGCCCGGCATCCCCAGACACACAGGACAGACATGGGTATTGGGCGGCGCACCAAAGGCTGTGGAGCAGCCGCAGAAAATTTTGCTTTCCGTTTTCAGTTGTGCGTGAATTTCAAGTCCGATGACAGGTATGAATTCCATTTTTTAATCCTTTTGGTTTTATTGGTTTTTTTGATTATACTGAGTTCCGAACAGAAAGTTTGGGAATCTGCTCCGTACTGCCGGTGACATCTGCATGGAACAAAGTCTGCAGCAAAAAGGGAATTTTCTTTTTTTCTTCCATAATCATATCCATATCCAGCGTTTTCAGCAGGCAGGTGGGGGAAACGGCAGAGTACCGCACTGTTTTTGTCATGCCTGAAGTGATTACCATAAATGACACTGTCATGGCAATCACAGAAATCATCAGCATCAGTCATATTCCTAAAGTTTTCCCGAAATTTAATTATAGTGCACTGTTTCATCTAAAATTGTAGGTCGGATTAGCGTAAGCGTAATCCGACACCCCGTTATTCTTCTAAAAATATCCATATTTTTATCTGAAACGAAGCAATAGTATTTTCCTTAACTTTTGTCCTTTATGACTGTGCAAAAAACCGCTCCGCTTAATTTTTGCACTCCTCCACCGGGTTTTGCATAGGAAAAAAGTTGGTAAAAGAACTGTAAAGCTGTTTCCAGAAAATAATATCCCGGATGATTCGGCATATTTTGCCAGTTTACGCCAGCCGGTTCAGTATCTCCAGAAACACATCTGTCCACACGGATTTGACCTCAGCCATTCTGCTGTCATAAAAAGCATCCGAGATGTCGTCAAAGCGTTCCGGGTGTTTCTCTTTTAGTGAGGAAAGGGCATCACTGATGTCATGAATATCCTGTTCCCCCGGAGCCTCTGATTTGAGTTTCTGCAGAATCAGGGAAATTTCAGATCGGATGGCCGGATGCTCCTTCATAATGGCTGTGATGGCATCCCTGAAAAGTGAGATATGGTGGAATGCTGCACGGGGAATTTCTCTCAGAGGTCTGGGCCGGGTTTCGGGATGCTGCAGCAGACGTCCCACATGGTTACGCAGCCACTGCATATTTCCTTCTGTGTTTTTTCCTTTGGGATGTTCATCCCGGAGCAGTGCGCTTTCGTTTTCCAGAAGAGCAGTTGCATGTTTCAACTGATTTTCCAGCCTCCGGATCTGGCGTTTTTCTCCGGACAGTGCTTCGGGAACCATTTTGCCCTGAATGATCAGTCCGTATATCTCAAACAGATCCTCAGTCTGATCCCTCACCATTGCACTGGGTGTATCCACCACCAGACGCACGGTGTAATTTCTGAATTCTGTCCGGATTTTCAGTTCTCCTGATCCTTCATGTGCCAGAAACATGCCGAAAAAATCCAGAATGGCCAGCCCGGCCTGGTAATAAGGGGCCGGAAGCCGCATTTCCCTGACAATAGCGAAGCGGTCGGTTTTTTCTGTTTCAATTATCTGAAAGGTATGCTTGTATTTTTTTTCCGCATCTGCGGGAAGCTGGGCCATAGTCAGGGCGTCTATCATCACTCCGCTGAGATTTGCATCCGTGAAATCAGCACCGTGAAAAGAGGACTGAAGAAGATTGGCCCCGCTCAGATTGGCTCCGGAAAAACCGGCTTTGCGCATATGGGACTGGCTGAGATTTGCATGGGAAAGATCCGCGTTTGCGAAATTGGCTCCAGACAGATCAGCTCCGGATAAATCCGCACCTGTCAGTCTGGCCCGTGAGAAATCTGCCTGGGGCAGGGAGGCTCCGGTCAGACGCGCATGTGACAGACTGGCCCCGGACAGATCAGCCACGGACAAATCCGCACCTGAGAGATCCGCATGAAAAAAATTGCTCAGCAGCAGATC
>CAZHPS010000228.1:0-10567 GCA_964534335.1 uncultured Desulfobacterales bacterium | reverse complement strand
CCAGTTGAATTCTTTGGAAGAGATTCATCAGGAAATACAGGAAAAGAAAAAGGACATGGTTTCCCCATGAAAAATACAGACAAGGCATATCCGGGTGATGCTACCCGCTCAATTCTGGTGGCAGATGATGATCTGCATATTCTGGAAGTGCTGGAGGCCCGTCTTTCCTCTGCGGGCTTTGCAGTGCTGAAGGCATCAGGCGCGGGACAGGCAATGGAAATTCTCAGGCAGAGGCCGGTGGATCTGATGATTTCGGATATGAAAATGCCGGATCACAGCGGTCTGCATCTTCTGTCTGAGGCCCGTTCCCTGTATCCGGATCTTCCGGTTATTTTTCTCACTGCCTACGGAAGCATTCCGGATGCAGTGAACGCAGTCAAGGCCGGAGCAGTTGAATATCTGACCAAACCCTTTGACGGCCGGGAACTTATCAGCAAAGTGCAGGAAATTCTGCGCAAGCCCTCTGCGGAAAAAGAAGAAAGCACTGGCCCGCCCCATTCCCTTTATCCGGGAAACAGTCCGGGCATGAAAGCCCTGTATGATATGATTTCCCGTGCTGCGCCCAGTGATGTCAGTGTGCTGATTCTGGGGGAGAGCGGTGTGGGCAAGGAAAGGGTCGCTCATCATATTCATGAACTCAGTCTCCGCCGGGAACATCCTTTTCTGGTGGTTGACTGCGGGTCCACTCCCACAACCCTGCTGGAAAGTGAACTGTTCGGACATGTGAAAGGCTCCTTTACCCATGCAATCAAAGATAAAAAAGGCCTGATCGAGGCCGCAGACAGAGGAACCCTGTTTCTGGATGAGATCGGGAATATCTCTCCGGAAATGCAGGTGCGGCTGCTCCGTTTTCTGGAAGAGCGGAAAATCCGCAGGATCGGGGATATAAAGGAAATTCCGGTGGACTGCCGGGTGCTGGCCGCAACCAACGCGAATCTGCCGGAAGAAATCCGGGCCGGGCGTTTCCGGGAGGATCTGTATTACCGGCTCAGGGTGGTCAGTCTGAAAATACCGCCGCTGCGGGAAAGAAAAGAGGACATTCCCGCTCTTGCAATCCGTTTTGCGGAAAATTTCTGCAAAGAAAACCGTATTCCCAAAGTGACAATTCCGCAGGAAACCCTGAAATGGCTGTGTGCCTATACCTGGCCCGGAAATGTGCGGGAACTGAAAAATGCAGTTGAAGCCGGGGCAGTTATGTGCAAAGACAGCGTGCTGCGTCCCGATGATTTTCATCTTTCCGATGCCGATGACATGGCCCTGCGGGAGAGCCGTGACAGTGAATCCCTGTCGCTGGAAGAAAGTGAGCGCAGCATTATTATCCGCGCCCTGCAGCAGACACGGGGAATCCGCAAGGATGCGGCAGATCTGCTGGGCATCAGCCGCAGGGCCATTCATTACAAAATCAAAAAATATGACATCACAGACAGCGAGGTGCCGGGACGGAGTTAATTTTCTGAATACACGAAAAATTCCGTTTGCCTGCTTAGGGTTTGTAAAAAAATAACCTGTACAATTTTTCCGTCCGGAAACCCTAAGGGTTTTCAAAACCCTTAGGGTTTGCAACAGGTTATTTTGATACAGCCCCTTAACTGAAAAAAACAGAGTAAAATTTTACCAATCCGCTTTGTCAATTTCTGATTTTTTTTTTACAGTACAGGCATGAAAAAAAGGAGTAATAACATGAAATTCATTGTAAAAATCATTCTGACACTGCTTCTTCCCTCTTCGCTGTGTATGGCAGAAGAGACGCTTCCGGTATTTGTGAGCATTCTTCCCCAGAAATACTTTGTGGAAAAGATCGGGGGAGAGTTTGTGCAGGTATCAGTCATGGTCGCGCCCGGAGCAGGGCCGCACACGTATGAACCCAAACCCGCGCAGATGGTGGAACTTTCCAAAACCCGCCTGTATTTTGCTGTGGGGGTTCCCTTTGAAAGCACATGGCTGGATCGATTTGCCTCGGCCAATCCTTCCATGCAGATCATTTCCACGCAGGAAGGCATTGAAAAAATCCACATGGCTTCCCATCACCATGAGGAGGAAGAGAAAAGCGGAACCCATGAGCATGAAGGCATCAGAGACCCGCATATATGGCTTTCCCCGCCTTTGGTCATGGTGCAGGCCCGGAATATTCTCAGGGCTCTGATGAGTGCAGACCCGGCCCATGCAAATGTGTATGAAGACAGATACAAAGAGTTTATCCGGGAAATTGCTGATTTGGACATGGAAATCTTCCGCATACTTGGAGAAAAGGAACTCCGCAGGGAATTCATGGTCTTTCATCCGGCTTGGGGATATTTTGCGCAGGCATACGGGCTGAAACAGGTTCCGGTGGAAACAGAAGGCAAGGAACCCAAACCTGCTGAACTGCAGAAGCTGATTGAATGGGGAAAAAAGGAAAATATAAAGGCCGTGTTTATCCAGCCCCAGTATTCTGAAAAAAGCGCGGGTGTTATAGCCGCTGCCATTGGCGGACAGGTGATTGCGGCTGATCCCCTGGCTGCGGACTGGGCGGAGAATCTGCGTCAGATTGCCATGAAATTCAGGGATGCTCTGAAAAAATGACAGACATGCCGCACATAGACAAAGACCTCACTGCCCCTGAAACAGTTATTGAGATCAAAGATCTTTATTTTTCCTATAATGGCAGACAGGTGCTGAAAAACATCCATCTGCGCCTGGAAAAAGGCTGTTTTACCGCTCTGATCGGCCCAAACGGAGGAGGCAAGACAACCCTGCTCAAGCTGATGCTGGGGCTGCTGAAACCGGATCAGGGATCCGTGACAGTTCTGGGAAAAACACCCGGACAGGCTTCCCGTCAGTTGGGATATGTTCCGCAGGAAATCGGCTTCAACAGGGATTTCCCCATATCTGTGCTGGATGTGGTGCTGATGGGACGAATCAGAAATTCAGGCGGATGGTCCCGGCATTCTGCACAGGACAAAGCAGCAGCCAGAGAAGTGCTGGAGCGTCTGGATATGTGGGAACTGCGGAAACGCCGCATTGGTGAACTGTCCGGGGGCCAGAGGCAGAGAGTGTTCATCGCCAGAGCTTTGGTTTCAGACCCGGAAATTCTGTTTCTGGATGAACCCACTGCAAATGTGGATTCCAGTCACCAGAATGATTTTTACCGGCTGCTTCGGGAACTCAACACCAGAGTAAGCATTGTCATTGTCAACCATGACCTGATGGTGATTTCCAGCCAGGTCAAATCCGTGGCCTGCGTCAACGGCACACTCCACTATCACAACGGAGCGAAAATCACGGAAGATATGATGCGGATGTATGCCTGCCCTGTGGAACTGGTGGCACATGGCATTCCGCACCGGGTTCTGCGCACGCATCAGGACTGAGAGCCCAGTGCTATTGCGTTAAAAACAGAGGATTCCCAAACTGAAAGTTTGGGAGGCTGAAATGACCGGAAAAAATACTGCCAAACTTTCAGTTTTGCACTCCGTAACATCCTCGACCGAATGTCCCTGACGGAAACCCTGTTAGCCATTCAATATTCAACATTCAACATTAACCATTAAACATTCAACATTCAACATTCAACATTATAAACCATGTGGGAAGCACTTCAGTACGAATTTATGCGCAACGCGCTTGCAGCAGGCATTCTGGCCAGCATCACCTGCGGCATTATCGGCACGCTGGTCGTGGTCAACCGGATTGTTTTTCTGGCCGGAGGAGTTGCACACGCGGCCTATGGCGGAATCGGTCTGGCCTTTTATTTCCGATGGCCGTATATTGCAGGAACGCTCGGTTTTTCCCTTGCTTCAGCCATGATTATGGCAGGAGTGACCCTGAAAAACAAAGAACGATCCGATACAATTATCGGTGTGATCTGGGCTTTGGGCATGGCTCTGGGTATCATTCTTATGGATCTGACTCCGGGATACAATACGGATCTTATGAGCTACCTCTTTGGCAGCATACTTACTGTTCCCGGTTCAGACATCCGGCTCATGGCAATCATGTGCGCTGTCATCATCATAGTGGTCGGGTGCTTTTACAATGATTTCCTTGCCATTTCCTATGATGCGGAATACGCACGGCTGCGGGGCATTCCGGTGGGAATTTTCCATTTCCTGCTCATGGGACTGATTTCTGTTTCCGTGGTCATGATCATCCGGGTGGTGGGACTCATCATGGTCATTGCCATGCTGACCATTCCGCCCTATATTGCGGAAAAATATTCAGGCTCCCTTCTGACAATGATGCTGCTCTCCAGCCTGCTCAGTTGTGTTTTCACGGTAAGCGGTCTGTGGATTTCCTATACATGGAACCTCACCGCCGGGGCCTGCATCATTCTCACAGGAGGAGCGGCTTTTCTTCTTTCTTTTCCTGCCGGAAAATTTTTCAGATAAGTAGGCAAACAAAACAGAGGGGGACAAAACCGGAACTATGTTTTTACTGAAAAATCGGACCATAGGACAGCAGATTGGCGCAGGTTTCGGGATAATCCTTTTTATCCTGGGAATGGTGATTCTCTTCTGCTTCACCGGAATCAGACATATCGTAAAAGATGCGGGTGAAGTGATTGAAGGCAACCGGCTGGATGGAAATCTGGCACAGATGGAAGTGGATCACCTTAACTGGTCCGGAAACCTGAATGCCCTGTTTACAGATGAAAACGCGGCAGGGCTGGAAATCGAAACTGATCACCGGAAATGCGCTTTCGGCCTTTGGCTGTACGGGGCGGAACGGAAACAGGCTGAAAAAATCATTCCGTCGCTGGCTCCACTTTTCACGCAGATGGAAACACCCCATGAGATCCTTCATGAATCCGCACGGAAAATTGCAGAGATTTTCAAACCTGCGGATGGCAAACTGCCCGGATTTCTGGCTGCAAGGGAGGCCGAGCATCTGCGCTGGGCCGGAAAAATTGACAGACTTTTTCTGCAAAATCTGGAAAAACCCGAAGTGGAAACAGATCCGCAGAAATGCCGTCTGGGGCAGTGGCTGTATGGGGGAGATGCAGAAAAGGCTGTAAAGGGAAATGCAGAACTCGAAGCTATGCTGAAGCAGATTATGGAACCACACCGGAAACTCCATGAAAGCGCGATGGCAATTGCAGAAAACTACAGGCAGATCCATCCCGGTCTCACAGAAACACTCAGAAACATAATGGATACCTGTCATGAAACGGCTGGCGAACTGGAGCGCAGCATTGTATCCGGCAATGCAGAATCTTCCTTCCCAGAATGCAGTCCGGACAAATGGCTGGGAACCGAAGCAATGCAGAAACTGATGACCGGGTATCCGCAGTTGAAGGAGGCAGCAGATACACTCAGACAACCCTGCTCACGGCTGAATCAGTCCGCAGTTCTGATCTCTGAGGCATTGGAAACAGGAGACAAATCCGGGGCAGAAGCCTTTTTTCAGGATATGACTGTTCCGGCTGACAGACAGATAAAAGAGATTACCGGAAAACTGCTGGATGCGGAAAAAGAGCTGATGCAGGCACGGGAACAGGCCATCAGTATTTATGATACACAGACAGTTCCCATGCTGGATGAAATCAGCGGACTGCTGTACCGTATGCGGAAAACAGCGGAAAAAAGTCTGGACGCGCAGAAACAGGCTTTCCGGATTTATACGGAGGAAACCCGGCCCGCTTTGGAAAAGGTGCAGGAAATTCTGAAACAGAGCCGGGCTGAAGCAAAAAAATATGTTCTGACAGATGAAAAAATGCTGGAAGCCGCACAGAACACAAAAAGGAATGTGGGGTTTGCAGGCGGTCTTGCATGTATCGCGGGAATTTTTCTTGCTCTGCTGATTGCAAAAATGATTACAGATGAACTTTGGGAAATAAGCGGAAAACTGAAAAACGGAGCAGAGCAGTTATCCTCGGCGGCTGCCCAGGTGTCAGGAGCCGCGCAGTCTCTTTCAGACGGCACTTCGGAACAGGCAGCGTCCATTGAGCAGACTTCAGCAGCCATCACCCAGATGGCCGGAGCGATTCGCACAACTGCGGATCTGACCGCAGGTGCGCAGGATCTGATGAATGAAAATATCTCCAAATCTGCGCGTTCCCTCAAAGCTTTGGTGGAACTGACCCGGAACATGGAAAAAATTGAAACAGACAGCGGACAGATCGGGGATGTGATCAAAACCATAGACAATATCGCATTTCAGACCAATCTGCTGGCCCTGAATGCCTCGGTCGAGGCGGCACGCGCGGGGGAATCCGGAAGCGGGTTTGCCGTAGTTGCTGATGAAGTCCGGAATCTGGCTGTGCGTTCTGCCCAGGCTGCGGGAAATACACAGAATCTGCTGGAGGGAATGGCAGATCGGATCAAAGAGGGGGCAGCAGCACTCAAACGCATGAGCGATGATTTTGACGGAATTGTGAGATCCGCATCTGTCATGGGAGAAAAAACTGCTTCCATCACCAGGGCCAGCAAAGAACATGCGGCCGGAATCGGACAGGTCAGCCAGGCTGTGCAGCAGATGGATTCAGTGACACAGCAGAATGCATCCATTGCCCAGGAATCAGCAGCAGCCGCAGAAGAACTGAACGCACAGGCGGAAAACACACTTGGAATTGTAGAGGATCTTTCTGTCCTTATTGGCGGAAAAGACAGATAAGCAGGCAAACAAAAATTTTCGTGTATTCAAAAAATTGGTTTTTCTGAAAATTTTATGCCTGAAAATTTATGGAACCTTACTAAAACAAAGTGGTGAAAACCGGGCTTTGCCCTCGGAAATATTGCTTATGCAGGAAAAAATCCGGAACAATATTGTTGAACTGATCATATTTATCCTGTTTGAACTCCTTTTCATTCTTTCCCTGACAAAAGGTTTCTCCCAGATGATTACCATGCCTGTTTCAACGCTGCTGATTGTCATTCTTATAATTCGGTCGGCAAAAAAAGGCAGTGCAGCCCGTTTCGCCACTGAAAAAGGGAGACAGGATCTTCTGCATGAAAAAGAGGCACTGAAACAGGCAGAGGAAAAACTGGGGGAAAGCAGAAAAATTTTTCAGGCATTCTGCCAGTCCTGGCCGGAAGCCATACTGATGGCAGATGCACAGGCAAAAATTTATTTCTGTAATCCGGGAATGCAGAAAATGTTCGGTTTTTCAGAAGGGGATCTCATAGGCAAAGACATCCGGGAACTTTTTGTTCCTGATACCTTTGAAACAGATGACAGAGGAGAAATCATAAGACCCGGCGGAATGGGATCCGCAGCAGGGCTGACAGAGTGCAAAGCCCTGCGAAAAGACAAAAGTGAATTTCCGGCAGAATTTATGATGACCTTTCTCTTTCTCTATAATTATAAATGTCTGCTGATGGCAGTCAGGGACACATCCGGACTAAAACAGAAAGAAGTGGCTCTGGTGGAATTCAGTCAGACAGATCTGCTTACCAAACTCTACAGCCGGATGCATTTTTTTAAACTGTCCGCGCGTGAACTGGAGCGGGCAAAGCGTTACAGGCAGCCGATTTCCCTGATTCTTATGGATATTGACGGCCTGAAAAACATTAATGAGATCTATGGAAATGAGGCAGGGGACAGCGTGATAAGGACACTGGCTGTAATTGCCGAAAGCAATATCCGTACTGTGGATATTACTGCCCGTATGAACGGAGGTGAAATAGCGGTTCTGCTGCCAAACACCGGTTCAGAAATGGCTGCTGTCACTGCCGAACGGCTCAGGGAGGCAGTCGAAAACACAAGTGTTCCAGCAGGTGAACAGCATATTTCTTTTACTGTCAGTGCCGGGGTTGCCAGAATCAGGAACAGTCCTTTCAGTCTGGATACACTGCTCAGGGATGCGGACACAATGCTTTTTGTGGCAAAAGAAAAAGGGCGGAACCGGGTGGAAGTCTGCCTGTATGAAAATGAGGCAGTGACTTAAAATCTGTTTCCTGTTCCGCTCACTGTGTAATTTCCATGCCGGATGCAGGGAAAAAAGGTGCTGTGCATTATTTCTATGATTTTCTGCAAAAATGTATTATAAGAAAGCAATCCGAAGTTTTCCTGTGCAGGAAAGACTGTTTTTTCAGAAAAACCGGGGTTCTGAAAAATATGCACATGAAAACATACAAAGATTTGCCGGGTGGATTCCGGCGGTATTTTTGCAGAAAACTGTTTTTTGCAAACACGGATAAGACAGTTCAGCACTGTCTTAAATCAATCAATGGAGGAGGAAAAAACAATTGGATGACATACTGCGTATAATCAAAGAAAAGGATCCGGTGGAAAAGGAGTTCCACCAGGCTGTGGCTGAAGTGGTGGAAACCATTCAGCCTGTTCTGGATCGCAATCCCGAATACCGCCAGGCTGCGGTGATGGAAAGAATCACGGAACCGGAACGGGTGATTCTGTTTCGGGTTCCCTGGATGGATGACCGGGGACAGGTTCGGATCAACCGGGGATTCCGCATACAGATGAGCAGTGCCATTGGCCCGTATAAAGGCGGATTCCGCTTTCATCCCTCGGTGAATCTGGGGATTCTCAAATTTCTGGCCTTTGAGCAGGTGTTCAAAAACGCGCTGACCACACTGCCTATGGGCGGGGGCAAAGGCGGTTCCGATTTTGATCCCAAAGGCAAATCTGACAATGAGGTCATGCGTTTCTGCCAAAGTTTCATGATCGAAATTTTCCGTCATATCGGCCCAAATACAGATGTGCCTGCCGGTGACATTGGCGTGGGCGCAAGGGAAATCGGTTATCTTTTCGGCATGTACAAAAAACTGCGCAATGAGTTTACCGGTGTGCTGACCGGCAAAAGCCTTAACTGGGGCGGAAGTCTGATCCGTCCCGAAGCCACCGGTTACGGCTGTGTCTATTTTGCTGCGGAAATGCTGGGGACGCTCAATGAGACGCTGGACGGAAAAGTCTGTCTGGTTTCAGGCTCAGGAAATGTGGCCCAGTTTACCGTGGAAAAAATCATTCATCTGGGCGGAAAAGCCGTCACGCTTTCAGATTCTTCCGGTTATATTTATGATGAGGAGGGAATTGACGCTCAGAAACTGGAATTTGTCAAACGCCTTAAAAATGTGCGCCGCGGGCGGATCAGTGAATATGCGGACAAATATCCGAAAGCAGTTTATACTCCTGCTGATCCCTCACGTGACTGCAATCCCCTGTGGAATCATAAGGCAGATTGTGCATTTCCCAGTGCCACACAAAACGAAATTCAGGGCAAAGATGCGCAGAATCTGATGAAAAACGGGGTGAAACTGGTGTGCGAGGGAGCCAATATGCCCTCCACTCCTGAGGCCATCAATATATTTCTGGATAAGAAAATCCTTTATGCACCCGGCAAGGCTTCCAATGCCGGAGGTGTGGCCGTATCCGGTCTGGAAATGTCCCAAAACAGCATGCGGATCAACTGGCCCAGAGAAGAGGTGGATGCCCGTCTGAAAACCATCATGAAATCCATACACAAAACCTGTCTGGAAGCATCAGCAGAATATGGTCAGTCAGGCAATTATATGGCAGGAGCCAATATCGCAGGATTTGTAAAAGTGGTCAATGCCATGCTGGATCAGGGACTGGTCTGATGCCATGACATTGCGTTAAACAGGGTATAGGAGTGCCAAACTGAAAGTTTGGCACTCCGGGCAAAGAGCGGTTCCTGTTTTTCAAAGTCGGAACCGGACCCGGCTTCTTCCCATTCCCGATCAGTTTCAGCAGATCGGAAAGTTTCATAAGGAGTGCAGAAATTGTATTTCTGCACTCCGGAAATGAAGCGGACAGCCATGCAAAAATACAATTTATGCACTCCGGAAAAGCTCTGATACTGATTCTCCATTGAACTGATACTGATCCGGAGGAGTGCAAAAATTAAGCGGAGCGGTTTTTTGCACTGCCGGAACTGCGGAAAAACTGAGGATATCGGATCAAACCAATGGCGAATCGGTATGAAAACAGTTTTGTGAAAAATTTTCGATCTGCTGATTGTTGATCTTTTCAGCAATTTATTTTACATTGCTGAAATTTCCCAAAGATTCACAGTGATAAAAAATCCGTCCACCGGACTGGAGGAATGCTCCACTGTTTCCATCATATCAGGAGATGCTGATGAACAAATGCAGACTGCCACTGCTTTTTTTTCTTTTTCCTTTCCTTTTTCTGTGCATTTCCCATGCCGGTGATCCGCAGAATCCGGTAAAAAAAATCACTGTGGATGCATTTAAGGAACTGGTTTAAGACAAAAAAACATGCTTTTTGGTGACATTAACGGCCTCCTGGTGCGGCCCGTGCAAAGAGGAACTGCCTGATCTGATCAGACTGAACCGGAAATACCGGGACCAGGGACTCCGGGTTATAGCGCTGAGTGTGGATTATGCGGGGCCTGAAGCCATGCAGCCGGTCATAGAGCAGTATCATGTGGATTTTCCTGTGTACTGGGCTGGAGAATCTGCGATAGAGGCATTTGAAATCAAAGGGATTCCCCTTCTGCTGTTCTTCAGGGACGGAGCAGAGACAGAACGGATTGTGGGAAAACATGCGGAGAATGTTCTGGATCAAAAAATGGCGGAATTTCTGCGCAAAAATAAGTATACTGATCCAATTTTGGTTTTCTTTGGCATAAATTTTGCATATGAAATCT
>CAZHPS010000227.1:0-10585 GCA_964534335.1 uncultured Desulfobacterales bacterium | reverse complement strand
GCGGTTAAAATCTGCCCGGCAGAATTACCAAAATGTTTTAAGTATCGGTATACATCAATTCCATTGACCAGTCTGCTGCCATCAGTCCCCCATTTTCCGCAGATACAGCACCAGACTTTTGCCCATGATCGGATTCAGGAGCCGGTCTGCCAAACGTGTGATGTCCGGATGCTGCATGAGATCCCACACCAGAAAACGGTGATACAGATTCACCAAAACAGAATCTTTCTGATCTGTTCCCACAAGGCATTTGAGCCACCACCAGGGCGTATGCAAACTGTGCGCAAATGAAGTTCTCCACAATCGCAGGCCCGCTCTTTCCAGCAGTGGCACCAGTTCTTTTTTTTTATAAATGCGGATATGGCCTCCGGCACTGTTCCGGTATGTTTTGGAAAGAAACCAGCATATTTTTTCCGGGAAATACCGGGGAACACTGATCCCGATATTTCCGCCGGGTTTCAGCACGCGCACTGCTTCTTCAACTGCGCGGTGATGATTGGGTATATGTTCCAGCACCTCTGAGCAGATGACCAGATCAAAATACTCATCTGCAAAAGGAAGCCGGGTGATGTCTGCTGCCGCAACATGCCATGTTCCTTTGGCAAATCCCATTTTTTTCAGATCATGGAGCCGGATCCGGGCTTGAGCAAGATCAGCCGGGTTTATGTCAGTTCCCACTGCAATTGTTCCGCTGTGGCACACGGCCTCGCCCATATGTCGGCCTGAACCGCACCCGATGTCCAGAATGCGGATTCCGGGCTTTATGCTGAATCTGCTGAAATCAAAGGTAATCACGTATTACCTCCCGATACGCATCCACAGTTTTGCGCGCGGCCTGTTCCCATGTGAAATGTTTCTGCACCCGTTCATAACCGGCCCTGCCCAGTTCTGCTGCTTTTTCCGGATGATCCAGCAGGTCAAGAACAGCGTTTGTCAAAGCCGCAGGATCAGCAGGCGGAACCAGCAGCCCGGCATTGCCCACCACTTCCGGCAATGCGCCGCCTGTGGTGCTGATGACAGGAACCCCGCAGGCCATAGCCTCTCCGGCAGGAAGACCAAATCCCTCATATACGGAAGGAACCACTGCCATCGCGGCCCTTGCATACTGACGCACAAAGTCTTCATCACTGATTCTGCCTGTGAAATGCACATGATTTCCAATGCCCAGATTTCGGATCAGACGCACCACACCTCCGTCTTTTTTGGGTGTGCCGACAATGATAAGGCGTATATCACGGATTTTGACAATCTCCGCGACAGCCTGTAGCAGATAATACAGACCTTTCAGGGGCATGTCCGCACTGTTGGTGACAATAATCCGGTTTTTCTCCCTTCTGATTTCCGGCACAGGATGAAAAATGCCGGTGTCAATGCCGTTGGGAACCACCCGGAATCTGTCTGCCGGAATGCCAAATTCCCGGCTGATGTCGGATCTTGTGCATTCTGAAACCGTGATAATGTGCGAAAATTTCCGTGCCACCCGGATTTGCATTCCGATAAAAGAATACCAGCGGCGGTGCTTGAATTTTTTCCAGATCGAACGTACCGACTTCACAGCAATATCCCGATCCACGGTAATGGGATGATGTATGGTCGCGATGGCCGGAATACGAGCCTTAACTGCCCAAATTCCGTAGGAAAGACTCTGGTTGTCGTGGACAATATCGTAATGGTCAAAACGCTTTCTCAGATAATTGTAAGCCCGGATGCCAAAGGTGAAGGGCTCTGGAAATCCCATAGTGGAAACCCCGATCCATTCCATCATATTGACCGGATCTGCGAGCTCTTTCAGTGAGGGAATCCTGAAGAGTGCATCAGGATTGTACAAATCCAGCCCCTGCAGACAGGAAAGCCGCACTCCATTGTTAAGGACAGGAAAGGGAGGTCCGGAAATCACCTCCACATCATGCCCCAGTCTGCAAAGGGCTTTGCTCAGATTTTTCACATATACACCCTGCCCACCGCAGTGCGGATTGCTCCGGTAACTGAGCAGGCAGATTCTCAATGGTTTGTCATTGTCTTTGTTTTCTGCTGTCATTGTGTTTCCGCCAGTTGCATTGTTTCAGCTAAAATTGCGGTTATATTTCAGAATAATACCGGGATGCAGGATTATGCTGACGTGAATCTGATACCAAACTGCTTTCAAAGTTCAGGGAATGCCTCTTTTTTTTAACCGCGAAAAACACGGACAGGACGGAAAAACAGCATTTGACATTCTCATGTTTTGAAAGCGGTTTGTTACGATCTGCAATTTCAGATCAGATGAAGCTGCTTTGTCAGGATTGAATCTGTGAATGCAGACTTATACCGATACTTAAAACATTTTTGTAATTCTGCCGGGCGGATTTTAACCGCAGAGTAACACAGAGTTTCCGCAGAGTCACACAGAGTTTTTCTGTGCGGAATTCAGATATGAATCTGAACCTCTGCAAATGTTTCAAGTAATGGTATAATCATACCTGACAGAGCACTATGTATTTACCTTGAACACAGACATGGATGCATTGAGTTCTTCCGCACTGTCCGCATTCTCGCGTATCCGTCTGCCCATTCTGTCCATAGCCTCACTGATCTGATCAATCAGCAGGGTCTGTTCAGCCGAGGCACGGGAGATTTCACTGACCAGTTCTGCTGCTCTGTCCGCATTTACAGCCACTTCTTTGAATCCCTCATGGGCCAGTGTCACCATTTCTGCCCCCTCCCTGATTTTACTTACCGTATCCTGAATGAGATTCCCTGTATTTTTCGCAGCCTGGGCAGAACGCATCGCAAGGTTTCTCACCTCGTTTGCCACAACGGCAAAACCGGCTCCGGATTCCCCTGCTCTGGCCGCCTCCACTGCTGCATTCAGGGACAGAAGACTGGTCTGAAATGCAATTCCGTCTATGGTTTTGACAATCTTGACGGTTTCATTGCTTGCTGCTGAAATTTCCTCCATCGCGGATGTCAGCAGTGTGACAGATTCATTGGCCATGCGTACCACCTGACCGGTTTCTTTCATAAAGCGGTCTGCCTGTTTTGCATTTTCTGCGTTCTGACGGGTTGTGTCCGCCATTTCCTCGAGCAGGGAGGCAGTTTCATCCAAAGATGTCCGCTGATCTGATGCTGCTTCAAAAAGATTCTGGGCTGTAATCATATTTTTACGGATAATATCATTGAGATTTCCTGCCATGTCATTCATGGCCCCGGTCAGAATTCCGATTTCATCCTTTCCCCCCGCCCGGATCTGCTGGGTAAAATCCCCGCGGGAAAGTTTTCTGGCAGACTGGGTCAGGTGAATCAGGGGTTTTGACACTCTTGTGGAAAGAACCAGAACAAAAAGAACGGATACGCCCATAATCAGCAGGGAGATCAGCAGGGTATTGCGCAGCATAATGCGGTTTTCAGCGGCTATCTGTTCACGGGATCTCCTGATTTCCTCATCCAGAGCTTTCTGTGTGATAATTACACGCAGAACACCCCAGGGATTTTCACTGAACTGTATGGGGCAGACAATTTCCGTCACAGATTCACTTTCCTCACTGTATTTTAGCAGGGTCATCGTGTTCTGTTCAAGGGCAGAACGGTTCCGGGAATCCTCCAGGGTTTTGCCTGCGGATTCCGGTTCAAGGGTATGCACAAAGATTTTTCCCGAAGCATCTGTCAGAACCGCATATTTGACATGGGGATTCTGCTTTACCGCCTGCCGGATGTTTTCCACAACTCCGGAAAAATTGAAAACCGCTATATCCTTTTCCACCTGCCGGTACAAACCTTCGGAAAAATTTTTCCCCCTTTCCATCAGGTTTTCCCGCATCAGGGCAATCCGCTTTTCCAGTTCTCCTGTAACCAGCTTCTGCTGGGAGGATATCTGAAAAAAAGCCATGACAATCAGAAGAAAGAACATCGGCACAATGGTTGTCAGTATCAGTTTCCAGCGGATGCCCTGCATTATTCCCATTTCTCTTTTGGAAGTGTTTTCTTTCATTTTCAGCAATACCTTTTCCCTGATTCCTGATAAGCAGGCAAACAAAAATTTTCGTTTATAAAAACGGTGTTTCCTGAAAAGTTTATACCCGAAAATTTACGGCTGCCTGCTACTGGAATGCAGCAGACAGCGGCTCAGTTCCACGAACTCTTTTACTGTCAGAGTCTCAGCCCGCCGCACCGGATCAATGCCTGCTGCTTCCAAAGATCGGCCCGCTGTATCAGGATGAATATGCAGTTCACTTCCGGACAGAGCGTTCCGCAGAGTTTTTCTGCGCTGTCCGAAACAGGCTTTGATGACCCTGAACAGAAAATCTTCATCCTCCGCTGGATTATCAGGTTCTTTGAAGCGGATTTCCACCACCTCTGAATCCACTTTGGGCACAGGATAAAACATCGCAGCCTTCAGAGTGGCAACTGTCCTGATATCCGAACAGTAACGGAGCATCACACTCAGACGCCCGTAATCCCTGCCGCCCGGATGTGCCACAAGACGCCGGGCCAGTTCTTTCTGAAACATGATGAAAGCACGGGAGATATGCTTCCGGCCTGAAATAAGCATTACTGCCACCTGTGAGGAGATATTATAGGGAAGATTGCCCATTACCACGATTTTTCCCCGGATATTCTCTCTGCGGACAAAGTCTTCCATGTCAAATCGCAGAATATCCTGCTTTATCACCATCACATTGTCAAGACAGTTTACCTGCAGTTCGGTTTTCAGCAGATCAATAATACGGCTGTCTGTTTCCATTGCATAAACCTGTGCGGCTGCTTTGGCAGCCGGAATGGTGAGCGCACCAAGTCCGGCCCCGATTTCCAGCACGGTGTCATCGCCTGAAATTTCTGCCCGGTTTACAATCATTTCTGCTGCGTCTGCGCGCAGAAAATTCTGTCCCAACTGCTTTTTCGGTTTCAGTTCCCATGCTTTGAGAAGTGTTCCAGGAGATGTCATTTGTGTTTTACTCCGATTGAGTTTTTGTGTGCAGTTTTTTTCAGTTTACCGGACTGTAACATTTTTTTCATGCAGATGTCAAATATGCTTATCCGCAGGTCTGATTTTGTGTTTTTTGCGGTTCAGCGTCTATTTGCCCATACGGCAAGGCATATTCAATTTTTCATTCATTTCTAACACAATCCTAATATTTTCCTAACAATCACTGTGTATATTCCGTCCGTATGGTAACGGAATGCAGTTGGACTGCATATTTTAATCAAAGATACGGAGGAAAAGGAAAAATGAAAAAAAGAAACATGATTGTATCAGTTGTTCTGGCTATGGCTCTGGTGTTTGGCCCGAATCTGGTGCTGGCAGGAGAAATCACGATTAACGGCTCCACCACAGTGCTGCCCATTGCCCAGGAAGTGTCCGAGGCATACATGAAAGCCAACCCGGATGTGAAAATCTCCATTTCCGGCGGAGGTTCCGGCAACGGCATCAAGGCCATTATTGACGGCACGACCGATATTGGCAACTCTTCCCGTTTTATTAAGGATAAGGAAGTGGAACTGGCTCTCAAGGGCGGCGCATATCCGGTTCCCTTTGCCATTGCCTATGACTGCATCATTCCGGTGGTTCATCCGGAAAACACGGTTGCCAACCTGACTTTGGCACAGTTGAAGGACATTTATATGGGAACCATCACCAACTGGAAAGATGTGGGTGGCCCGGATCTGAAGATTGTGGTCATTTCCCGTGACACTTCTTCCGGAACCTATGAAGTATGGGAAGAAAAGGTTATGAACAAGGAACGGGTTTTCCCCGGTGCGCTGCTGCAGGCTTCCAGCGGAGCTGTTGTGACGGGCGTTGCGCAGAACAAAAATGCCATCGGTTATGTTGGCATTGGTTATCTGAACAAGGAAGTCAAAGCCCTGACTGTTGACGGCGTGAAAGGAAGCAAGGAAACCACACTTAACGGTGCTTTCCCCATTGCCAGAGGCCTGTTCATGTTCACCAGAGGCTGGCCCACAGGTGAGGTTGCCAAATTCATCAATTATGTCATGCACCCGGAATTCGGACAGAAATCCGTGGAAAAAAGCGGATTTGTGCCCCTGTACTAATGCGGTTGTAGTTGTAGTAGTTGTAGGGTGGGTGTAGCGACAGCGGAACCCACCATTTTTTGCCTGATATGGCGGGTTACGCTGAAGCTACACCCGCCCTACATAATATTGGGGAATTGAATGAATGCAGGGGCTGCAAAGCCCCTGCTTTGCAAAGGGAAAAAGGGGAAAAACTATGGTGAAAAACATACGGCAGACAACAGAAAAGACCATGCGGACATTTTTTTTCTGCATAGCCACTGCCTCAGTTGCCATTCTTTTCATGATTATGGTATTCCTGTTTATGGAAGGACTGCCGGTTTTCAAAGTGGTGTCTGTAAAAGATTTCATTTTCGGAAAATACTGGTATCCCACATCTGATCCTGCTGATTTCGGCATTTTTCCGCTGATTGCTGCATCGCTGTATGTCACGCTGCTTTCCTCTTTGATTGCTATTCCCCTGGGGGTAATGACGGCTGTGTATCTCGCGGAACTGGCTTCCAAACGTGTGGCGGAAATTGTGAAACCTGTGGTGGAACTGCTCGCAGCCCTGCCTTCAGTGGTTATCGGTTTTTTCGGCATGGTCATCATGGCCCCTTTTCTGCAAAAAACCTTTGGCATTCCCACAGGACTCAATCTTTTCAACGCGGCTCTGATGCTGGCGTTCATGTCCATTCCCACCATCTGCAGTCTGTCTGAAGATGCCATTTACAGCGTGCCAGTGGGACTGAAGGAAGGTTCCCTGGCCCTGGGAGCGACCCATTGGGAAACCATTATCCGGGTGGTTTTGCCGGCTTCTGTTTCCGGTATCAGCACAGCGGTTATTTTGGGTATGTCCAGAGCAATCGGAGAAACAATGGTGGTGCTTATGGTAGCCGGAGGAGCAGCCATGATTCCGGGTTCCATATTTGATCCTGTACGGCCTTTGCCTGCGAGCATTGCTGCGGAAATGGCCGAGGCTCCTTTCCGGGGTGATCATTATTACGCTCTGTTTGCCACCGGCATTGTCCTGTTTGTGTTTACACTGATTTTCAATATTGTTGCAGATTTCCTATCCCACAGATACCGGCAGGTTGGAGAGGCATCTTTATAGTATGGAGGGAGAAAAAATCATGGATATTACAAAAAATGAGTATATAATGGATGAAATCGCTGTTGATGATGACAGGACAGAAGAACCGGACAAAGTGAAAACCGAAACAGAGATTCAGAAGGCGGTCCGGACTTTGCAAAGAAAACGGCGCATGAAACAGACAATTCTGTTCACTCTTTTCCGGGGAGCGGCTTTCATTAACGGAGTGGCTTTGCTGATTATCATTTTCTTTATGGTGAAAAACGGCATCAGTGCCATTTCATGGGAATTTCTGACTGATGTGCCCAGAGATGCCATGACCAAAGGCGGAATCCTTCCCTGCATTGTCGGCACGGTTCTGATGAGCCTCGGCGCGATTCTGGTTGCCATGCCTGTGGGTGTGGCTTCTGCCATTTATATCAATGAATATGCACGTCCCGGAAAAATGCTGCGTATCATCCGGCTGGGCATCAACAATCTCGCGGGTGTTCCATCTGTTGTATTCGGACTTTTCGGACTGGCTTTTTTTGTCACATATTTAAAAATGGGTGTCAGTCTGGGAGCGGGCGCGCTGACGCTGGGAGCTATGTCGCTGCCAGTCATTATCGGTTCCACAGAAGAAGCACTGAAATCCGTTCCCAATACTTACCGGGAGGCATCTTTGGGACTGGGAGCCACCAAATGGCAGACCATTTACAGGGTTGTTTTGCCTGCCGCGCTGCCCGGAATCCTTACCGGCGGCATTCTGGGACTGAGCCGGGCAGCCGGAGAAACCGCGCCCATCATGTTTACTGCCGCTGTGTTTTTCACAAAGGATCTGCCTTCGTCTGTATTCAGCAAAATTATGGCACTTCCCTATCATATTTATGTGCTTGCCACAGCCGGAACCAATATTGAGGCCACCCGTCCCCTGCAATATGGAACAGCTTTGGTTTTGATTGCTCTGGTGCTGGGAATGAACATGGTTGCTATCATCTGGCGGAGCCGCCTGCGGAGAAAACTGAAATGAGAGGGGCGGGGGATTAGGGGGTTGGAGATTGGGGATCAGGAATTAGAGGCTGGAAGCCGGGGACTGATAATTAACAATTGCCAATTGTTAATTGATAAAGGATATGATGAATATGAGCAGCAGTAATGGCATAAAAATGAAATCCGAGCATCTGAATTTCTATTACGGAGATTTCAAGGCTCTGGATGATGTGTCACTGAGTTTCAAAGAATGTCAGGTGACAGCTTTGATCGGGCCGTCCGGATGCGGCAAAAGCACGTATCTGCGCTGTCTGAACCGGATGAATGATCTGATTCCCATCAGCCGGGTGGAGGGAAAAATCCTGCTGGACGGTCAGGATATTTATGCGCCGTCTCTGGATGTGGTTATGCTGCGCAGACGGGTGGGCATGGTGTTTCAGAAACCCAATCCCTTTCCCAAAACCATATTTGAAAATGTGGCATACGGACTTCGGGTCAATGGCATAAAGGACAAAATTTTCATTTCCCGCAGGGTGGAGGAAAGTCTGTCAAAAGCAGCACTTTGGGATGAAGTAAAAGACAGGCTGGAGGATTCTGCCTTGGGGCTTTCCGGAGGACAGCAGCAGCGTCTGTGCATTGCCCGTGCATTGGCAGTGGAGCCGGACATACTGCTCATGGATGAACCCGCGTCCGCGCTGGACCCCATTGCCACACAGAAAATTGAAGACCTTATCCATCAGTTGAAACAGAATTACACCATTATCATTGTCACCCACAGTATGCAGCAGGCAGCGCGTGTTTCGGATCGGACTGCGTTTTTCTATATTGGAAAACTCATAGAAGAAGGGGAGACAGACAGCATTTTTACAAGACCCCGTCTGAAACAGACTGAGGATTATATCACTGGCCGTTTTGGATGATGCGGATATTTTGGAGGAATGTTTTTTATTTATCATCCGCTGATTGGAGAAAAAATTATGGCAAAACATCTGGAAAGAGAACTGGACAAACTCAAAAAAAGAATTCTGGCTTTGGGCGCGCAGGTGGAGGAACGGCTCCATACCGTTGCACGGGCCATTGAAACCCGAAGTCTGTATGACGCGGAACGCATTATCAAAACCGATTATGAAATTGATCACGAGGAAGTGGAAATTGAGGAGGAATGCCTCAAGGTCATGGCGCTTCATCAGCCGGTAGCCGCGGATTTGCGTCTGATTGTTGTCACCATCAAAATCAACAATGAACTGGAACGCATCGGGGATGAAGCTGCCAACATTGCCAGACGTATCAAAAAAATCATCCAGAAAAAAAACGGGTGTCATCTGGTGTATGATTTTTCTGAAATGCTTACAAAATGCCAGACCATGCTGAGAAACAGTCTGGATTCTCTGGTCGGCATGGATGTGGATATGGCTTTCAAAGTTCTGGTGACAGATGATGAAGTGGATCTGCTTGACAGAAATCTGTATAAAAAAATGATAAACGATGTCCGCGAATGTCCGGAAGGAAGCGAATATCTGATCAATATGTACTGGCTTTCCCGCCATCTGGAACGCATTGCGGATCATACCACCAATATCGCGGAGGAAGTGATTTATCTTATTGAAGGGGAAATTGTGCGGCATCGCACCTACTGAAAAAGCAGAATCAGAAAAAACAGGATCGCATCATGCAAAAGAAAAATGTTCTGTTCATATGTGTTCACAACAGTGCAAGAAGTCAGATGGCAGAAGCCTTTCTGAAAAAACTGGCCGGAGATCAGTTTTATGCCGAAAGTGCAGGACTGGAACCCACATCTGTGAATCCTCTGGTCATTGAAGTAATGAGGGAAACCGGTATTGATCTGAGTGAAAAAACAGCGCAGAGTGTTTTTGACCTTTTCAAAAAAGGGCGGCTTTTTGATTATGTCATAACGGTCTGCGATGATGCCGCAGAGGACAAATGTCCTCTTTTTCCCGGCATTTGCCACAGGCTTCACTGGCCTTTTCCAGATCCGGAGCATTTGACCGGAACACAGGAGGAAAAACTGCATTCTCTGCGGAAAATCCGGGACAGTATCAGAAGCAGAATTGAAGAATGGGCGAACGCACTGAAATGATTTTTTATTTAGTTCTCAAGCACAGTATCAGAGCCATTGATTTGATACAAATTTCAGAAAATCCCCTCTTGAGAGGGGCAGGGGTGTGTTTTATAAGTACGTTTTCAATGGAGAATTGGTATTAAAGGGACGGAGGAATGCCAAACTTTCAGTTTGTTGGCACTGCTTATGAAAAGGCATTGATTATAAAACAGTACAGCAAATTATGGGAGGAAACAGTATGGGAAGTGGAGAAAAAGGGGAAAAAGGGGAAAAAGGGGAAAAGATAGCATACAAAGGGCTGACAAAGGCACAGTTGGCCTGTTTTTTCCGTGAATTTGCGGATAAACTCGAAGGTATTTCCGGGACAAGCGCAGATGCGTCTGAGGAAGTTTCAGAAAAAACTGCAGATGCGTCTGAGGAATTTTCAGAAAAAATCGCAGATGCGTCTGAGGAATTTT
>CAZHPS010000226.1:6024-10594 GCA_964534335.1 uncultured Desulfobacterales bacterium | reverse complement strand
CGGTTTTCAGGCGGAATTCCCGTTCTTCGGATTTAATATCCAAAGTACTGTAAAACCTGCAATTTTTACAGTGAATTTTCTGACGTCCGGCAGGTGTCCGTCCGTTTTTGCGGATATTCTCACTGCCGCAGCGGCGGCATTTTGCTGCAATCATTTTTTTCCTCCTGTTTTCTGATACAAAAAAACAGGGGTTGCATATCACATTTTTATCAGTATGAAAAGTCCCATTACCGGTTATTTTTTTACAGCCCCTTATTGTCAAAAGAGACTCTGTTTATGGCTTACTTTCATTTTCCGGAGTTTTAAAGTAATGCAAAGATGCTATCAGTTCTGCGCCCAGCATAATGGTTATCCCGCACCAATACAGCCACAGCAGAAGTACAATGATACTTCCAAGACTTCCGTAAGCACGTGTATAGTTTCCAAAATTATTGATGTAAACCGAAAAAATCTGAGATATTGACATCCATGCACAGGTGGAAAACACTGCGCCGGGCAGTACTTTTTTAAAACCTATCCTTTTTGCAGGCATATAATTATAACTTATCATAAACAAGATGAATATTGTCACTATTGGTATCACAATCCTTGATATGTTCCAAATATCAAGCAGTAAAGGCGGCAATCTGAAATAAACAAAAATCCTGTTTGCAATCAGCCCTCCGAAAACTATCATAACCAAAGAAAAGATGTAAACAAGAGACAGGGCAGCGGTGAATAAAACAGATAAAAACTTAATCTTCCAAAATGATCTGGTTTCCTGAAAATCATACGCTTTGTTTATACCGTTAATCAGTACTTCAACAGCACTTGAAGCAGCCCAGAGGGTTCCAAGAACACCAAAGGAAATGAGAGTTGTACTTGTTGACTTTACTGTTTCATTAACAACACTTAAAACAGTTTGATAAACATCTGCGGGAAGGTAGGCCGACAGACTCCCCATAATATCTTCACTTGTTATGCGGGTATGACTTAAAAGAGCAATCAGGAATATCAGGAAGGGAAAGAAGGCAAGAATAAAGTAATAGCTCATCTGGGCTCCCAAACCGCTTATATCATCCTCAATGCTTCTGATAAAAACATTTTTTAACAGCCTGACTGTTTTTCCGTAATATACTGTCAATCTTCTTTTCATTGTCAATATCATCCAATTGTTTTCCTGTTCCCGGTTCAAAAATATTTTTCATAATTTCATATTTCTATACGATATACAAGCATAATACGGGTTCGCCATTGGTTTTATACAATGAAATCCGTAAGGATTGAAATTATTATAGAAAAAATTGAAAAAAACAAACAGAATCCCGGAAGGGATGACATTATCAGCCGGTTTTACCCATTATACATTCATCATTACCTTCCCACCAGCACATAAGGCGACCATACTGCCGGATTGTCATATCCGGGTTTGGGCGGATTTTCTATGAAACGCAGCCGGGTTTTATGCAGGGCTTCTGCGGGTGTCAGGTTTTCGGAAGAAAGCCAGATGTCATAAAAGCTTTCCATGAACACGCGGGAGGATTCATCACCCACAGGCCAAAGGGTCATGAGAACCGACTGCGCGCCTGCGGTGCGGAAGGCACGGACAAGTCCATAGACACCTTCGGAATAATCCACCACGCCCTTGCCTGTGTCACATGCGGAAAGCGAAACCAGTTCCGTACCCTGCAGATTCAGGCCCAGCACTTCCATGCTGTAGAGCAGTCCGTCATCCCCGTTTGCATCCAGTTTTCCCTGCAGTCCCTCATTGGCTCCGCTTAAGGCCAGACCCGAAAGCAGCAGCGGAGCCTCTTCTGCCCAGTCCGTGAGTTCGGCATTTTGCAGATAAAAACCATGAGTGGAAAGGTGCAGAATGCGGGGCGGGGCCGGGAGATTTTTCAGGTTCTTTTCTGTGGCTTCGGATTTGCTGAAAAAAAGGGTTTTGCCTTTGGTATTGGTTTTAAAGATTTCCGCAATTCTGGCGGCTTCCTCAAAGCTGTGTTTGAGATAGGTCAGGTTTTTCAGTTCCCTTGCGGCCCTCATGTTCAGGTGTTTTGGGGTATCGTCATCCGGTTTTTCCTGCGCTTTTTCATCTGCTTTGCCGTATTCCACACCGCCGAAAGCCACCAGCAGGCTGGAGTCGTTTTTTGCCGTATTCGCAAGCAGATCCCGGCCTGTCTGCAACTGGTTAATCTGATGATGCTGTGCAAAATATTTGCCGTCCGGGAGTTTGAGAGAGGCAAAGGAAATCAGGCTGAGAAAACCGTCCGGCGCGATGTAAATTTGTTTCAGATTTCTGATTTGCTTATCAAATTTGGCAAAAAGGAAGTTGTAAAAGCTGTCAGCTTTGTTTTCCTGTTCGGCAAATGTTTTGAAGAATTCCGCAATATCCCCCAAATCCTCAAACCAAATCTGCTGCTCTGCTTCAATGTCCGGAATCAAAAGATAGGCTGCCAGATGTTCAGAAGGCCGTTCACCGGTTTTGAAATCCACAGGATTGAAAACCCGGAATTCCACCAGACCGCTTTCTTTGGGCAGACGGCTGATGAGCTGATCCGCATCGGCTGTGGAAACCTGCAACTCCGGCTTGAACTGCCGGGCTTTGTTTCGCACTTCCTGTTCCGCAGCATTCAGATGGAACCAGATTTCCGGCAGTTCGGCACGGAATTCAGGCCGGTGGATTTTGCGGCTGAATTTTTCCCGCAACTGCCCGGTTTCCTGCCGCAGTTTCATAATTTCCGGGTCTTTGCTCAGGCACAGCAGCCGGTGCTGAAATGCGTTTTCCTCTGCATACACCTGTTTCCAGCGCAGCAGCACTTCGGCAGCGTATTTTACATATTCAGGTTCAGGATGCTGTGCCGCAAGGGTAAAGGTGATGTCCTGAAATTTAGAAATATTTTTCAGGAACAGTCTGCGGATTTTTTCTTCGGATGTGGTATAAAGTTCCTGAAAAGAGCGGGAAAACAGGCGTCCTTCTGCCTGTTTCAGCAGACGGAAGGCCAGACTGTGTTTTTTCATGTTCATCATCAGGAAAATATAATTGGTATGGAACTCCAGAGTGTTTGGATGTTCTTTTCCCAGTACCTTTTCACTCAGTTGCAGGGCCTGTTTATAAAGGGGCTCTGCCTCGCTGTAGCGCCCCTGTGCCTCATACAATAAGGCCAGGTTGTGTATGGAAATCAGTGTATCAGGGTGTTCTTTACCCAGTACCTTTTCACCCAGTTGCAAAGCCTCTTTCAAAAGGGGCTCTGCCTCGCTGTAACGCCCCTGGTAATGATACAGTCCGGCCAGGCTGCTGATGGAAGTCAGTGTATCGGGGTGCTCTTTTCCCAGCACTTTTTCACGAAGTTGCAGAACCTCTTTATAAAGGGGCTCTACCTCGCTGTGGCGGCCTTGGGGCTCATACAGTCCGGCCAGGCTGCTGATGGAAGTCAGTGTATCGGGGTGCTCTTTTCCCAGCACCTTTTCACACAGTTGCAGGGCCTTTTTATAAAGGGACTCTGCCTCGCCGTAACGCCCCTGTTTACTATACAGTGCGGCCAGGTTGTTAATGGAAGTCAGTGTATCAGGGTGTTCTTTACCCAGTACCTTTTCACCCAGTTGCAAAGCCTCTTTCAAAAGGGGCTCTGCCTCGCCGTAACGCCCCTGGGAATGATACAGTCTGGCCAGGTTGTTAATGGAAATCAGTGTACCGGGGTGCTCTTTTCCCAGCAATTTTTCACACAGTTGCAGAGCCTCTTTATAAAGGGGTTCTGCCTCGCTGTAACGCCCCTGGGAATGATACAGTCCTGCCAGATTGTTGAGTCCTCCCATGTAATTAAGATACAGTTCGGCTATATTGTCGAGTCCTCCTATGTAATTAGGGTGCTCTTTTTCCAGCAATTTTTCACACAGTTGCAGAGCCTCTTTATAAAGGGGTTCTGCCTTACCATAACTCCCCTGGTAGTGATACAGTGCAGCTAGGTTGTTGATGGAAGTCAGTGTATAGGGGTGCTCTTTGCCCATTACTTTTTCTAACAGTTGCAGGGCCTCTTTATAAAGAGGCTCTGCCTCACTGTAACGCCCCATGGATCTGTATAATTCTCCGAGATTATTCATGGATATCAGCGTATTCTGATCTGTTTTACCGAATTTTTCTTTGGCAAACTTGTAAGCCTTTTCCGCCAAAGCAATGCCTTCCCGATATTTGCCTGCGCGGTATGCCTGCATCTGTTCGGCATTCATAGCTTCCCACTGCTGTTCTTCCGGTGTTTTATGCCCCTTTTCCTCTGTCTGGGCAAAACAGGGAAAAGCAAACAGGCACAATGCCATGCACATGATAAGCATAAAAGATTTTTTCATGACTGCTCCTTTGCTGGCGGGTGTGTTGTGTTTTTTTGTCTGAACCCTGATTAACCTGATTAAAGGATTTCCATGATAAAGATAATCCTGTCAATCCCTTAATCCTGAAAATCCCGGTTCAGACAGTTCTGACGGAATCCTTATTGTCTGAACCATGATTCACCTGATTAAAGGATTTCCATGATAAAGATAATCCTGTCAATCCCTTAATCCTGTGAATCCCGGTTCAGACAGTTCTGCCGGAGTCCTT
>CAZHPS010000226.1:0-5924 GCA_964534335.1 uncultured Desulfobacterales bacterium | reverse complement strand
ATTGTCTGAACCCGGATTTGGAGGATTAAAGGATTAACCGGGATTATGCAGGGAAAAATCCGGGTCAATCCGTTAATCCTGAAAATCCCGGTTCAGACAGTTCTGCCGGAATCCTTATTGTCTGAACCCGGATTTGGAGGATTAAAGGATTAACCGGGATTATGCAGGGAACAATCCGGGTCAATCCCTTAATCCTGAAAATCCCGGTTCAGACAGTTCTGCCGGAGTCCTTATTGTCTGAACCCGGATTTAGAGGATTAAAGGATTAACCGGGATTATGCAGGGAAAAATCCGGATGAATAGCCTACGGATTAATCCGCAGGCTATTCATTATCATTAATCCATTGCTATTTCGGAAATATCCAATAAATCAGATTGTCTTTCTGTTCCTTTTTCAACGGGAACCTTTCCTTAGCAGGTTTTGCCTCTTTTATCAAATAATAAATGTCTGTAATTATGGATTTGTTGTCTCCAAAATACGAATGCCCCATGAAACTTGTATCCACGTTGGTGACATCAATGGTATCCAGCCCCGGCATGACCACAAGCCCGTCTTCCGCATCCCCGGCTCTCGGATATTTATGAAATGTCTGGGACAGGTTCAAAGCCTTGTCTCTGGATGAGGCGTACAGGGTTACTCTTTTGTTCAGTTTTAGCATCCGGGGCGCAATGTCCTTTCTGAAAACATCAGCGTCAATATCCGGGGCAGCAAGAATGATTTCCCGGAAAACGGAAACCGCTTTGGAATCCGGCTTTTCTGCAAACAGTCCCATTGCACTGGTAAGGGCACGGTTGCCCATGCTGTGTGCGATAAGAAAAACATCCTCAGCTCCGGATTTTTCAGCCACATCTTCCAGAAACTCTTTCAAATCTGGCGTTGCCCACTCCACATTTGCCTCATCCACCGGATATTTTTTCACATCCGCCTCAGACGGCCAGGAATAAAAAACCGGCGCGCCTGCAAATTTCAGATCATAGGCCATCTGCGCTGTGCGCCGTGCTGCATCCGCAAAGGTCACATTATACCCGTGAACAAAAACAAAAGCCTGTTTCCGCTTTGCATTCTGAATCTCTTTTTTCAAATCCGCAAAAAACAGATTCTTTGCAACAGGATTCACATTTCTCAGGGAAACATGCTTTTCCGGATTTTCCTTAAACTCAAGTTTCCACCATACCGGACTTTCCATCTCTCCCATCCGGTGATCTTCGGGAATGCTCACCCTGCAGGTTCCGTATTCCAGTTTTCCCCGGTCTCCTCCGTAAAATTCCCCCGGTTTTTGTGATCCGGTTCGTTTTCGGTCGGTTCCGTAAAAAACCTGCACTTCCACATATTTCTTTTTTGTTTCCTCTGAACCGCCCCGCAGCACATCCTGCCAGGGAAATGCCTTGCACCGCTCATCGTTCATGGGGATTTCCCGCCAGTCCGCACCGGGAACAAAATCTGTCCGGTTATTCTCCTCATCAAAACAGCGGTAAACCGGCTCCGGATTTTCTTTGCCCGCAATCTTCACGCACCGGCCTTTGACCGTGCCTTTGGCTATGACCGGATTATTTCCAATGTATTCAAAACAGAGGGGCACAATCTCCACTTCTTCCCAAATATCACCCGGATCAAACTCCTGCGCATTTCCGTTTTCATCCATACATTTCAGCACAGGAAACGCGTCATATCTCCCCTGAATGCGGAAACAGTTCTTCTTTATGCTCCCGTCTGTTTTATTCCGGAAATAAACATCTGTTTTCCCGGCAGCAAAACAGGGAAAAACGGCCATCATCATGAAAATCTGAAAAATGAAAAACAGTCTGAAAACAGCAATCTGCATGGAGGATACTCCTTTGTTCGGGGTTGATAACTGCATGGATTTTTTATAAGCAGGGATTTCAGAAAAATAACAATCCCTGCTTATAAAAAATCCCTGTAGTTTTTGCAAGGTCAGCAAAGGCTAACCTTTTATAACTACAAGGATTATTTTAAGAAATGATTTCAGAGAAATAACAATCCCTGCTTAAACAAAATCCCTGCAGTTTAATGGAAAGAGACCGGAAAAAAAGGTCATATATGACCGATGGTTAAATTACAACCTTTTTATATGGCTGTCAATGACTGCCATGAAAGTGATATTAAAACTGATTATTGTTAAAAATCAAAAAGATGAGTGACATGTTCCTGAATATTGGAAATCCGGCATAAAGATTGCAATTACAGAAAGCAGTGAAATGAACGCCCGGAAAACGTATTCCGGGAACTGTAATAAAAATTACACCCGTGAAAGGGGAAATTATCATGAAAAAACCGGTTTTTTGTTTCGCATTGGCAGTAACCGCTGCATCCCTGTGTTTATTCAGCGTCAGTCTGTTCGCATCTGATACGGATGAACGCATCGAATCATCCGCAAAACAGTCTTATGTGTTCAGAACCTGCGGGGAAGACATTAAAATTCAGTCCAGGGAGGGCCTTGTCACTCTTACCGGAACTGTTTCTGATGAATCCGGCAAATCACTGGCACAGGAGACTGTTGCCGGACTGCCCGGAGTTCTGGGCATAGATAACAAGCTGGAAATAAAAGAAGTCCCTCCTGTGCATTCGGATGCATGGCTCATTGCCAAAGTGAAATCCGCACTTTGGCTCCACCGGAGCGTGAACGCCCCGGAAACCGGAGTTTCTGCAAAAGACGGGACAGTCACCCTGAGCGGCAAAGCCTCCAGCAATGCACAAAAGGATCTGACGACCGAATATGCCAAAGATGTGGAAGGCGTCAAAAATGTTGAAAATGAGATGATCGTGTCAAGTGCTCCGGTGATGGCGGGCAAAAAGATGACAGACGATAAAACGGCGGATCATAAAACAATAGGCGAAAAAATTGATGACATGGGTGAATCAATTGATGATGCTTCCATTACCGCCCTGGTCAAGATGACGCTGCTGTATCACCGCTCAACCAGCGCGCTCAAAACCACTGTCGTGACGAAAGAAGGCGTGGTGACACTGGGTGGCAATGCAGAAAACGCGGCTGAAAGGGACCTGGCCACCAAACTCGTAAGCGATGTTCACGGTGTAAAGAAAGTGATCAACAGCATGACTGTCGGGGGACTCAGGACCAACTGAGACTGATTGATCGGATGGCGGAAGCTGAACAGGCTGTGCCCAGGGCTGTGGCAGATATTCCCGCGGAGGTGAGGGAGCGGTTGGATACTGCCGGCAAATTGAGTGATGAGGATATCAAAACGATCATCGGATTTGCCCGAAAAGCACTCAAAGATTTCTCTCCCGATTCTGAGCCGAAACCCGATGCCGGGCCAAAAGAGAGGAGTAAGCGGGAATGAGAAAAAAACTGAACAACTGGTGGCAGGATAAACGGTCAAGCTTCTGGTTTGTCCCGGCCGTGATGGTTCTGGACGCTGTGGTGCTTGCCACTGTCCTGATCATTGTGGATGCAAGCGCAGATTTGCAGATTGTTGAGCGCTGGCCCCTGCTCTTCGGCGCGGGTGCTGCCGGCGCCCGGGGCCTGCTCACGGCTGTCGCCGGTTCGATGATCACGGTGGCCGGGGTGGTGTTCTCCATCACCCTCGTTGCCATTTCTCTGACATCCAGTCAGTACACGTCACGGGTCATTCGCAATTTTATGCGGAATCGCGTCAATCAGATTGTGCTCGGCGTATTTGTCGGCATCTTTGCCTACTGTCTGGTGGTGCTTCGGACGATTCGCGGGGGGGATGAAGGCGCGTTCGTTCCTGCTCTGGCCGTGCTGGGCGGACTGTTCCTTGCCTTTGTCGGAATCGCGTTTCTGATCTACTTCATTCACCACATCTCCAGGTCCATTCAGGCCTCCAGCATTATTGCATCTGCCGCGCAGGAGACCATCTCTGCTGTGGATCACCTGTTTCCCAAAAGGCAGGATGAAGACAGTGACGAAGACTTGAACGGCAAACCTGCGATGTCTCCTGTAAATCCGTCCTGGTATGCCGTCCCTGCGCAAAAGACCGGCTATGTTGAGAGTATTGAAATGAAGGCACTCCTGAATGCGGCACGGAAACATGGGAACATTCTGCGCATGGATCGCTGCATCGGGGAATTTGTCGTCGAGGGGATGCCGCTGGTATCAGTGTCCAACCCGTATGATCCGGACGGCAAAACCGCTGCCGAAATTAATGAGATATACCTTATAAGCCGTCAGCGCACTGTGGAACAGGATCCGGCCTTTGGCATCCGGCAGATCGTGGATATCGCGCTGAAAGCACTGTCACCCGGCATCAACGACACCACGACAGCCGTGATTTGCGTGGATTATCTGTCTGCTATCCTGATCCGGCTTGCGCCGCGGCGGATTGCTGCATCCCACCTCACGGATCAGGGGGAGCTTCGGGTGATTACCCGAGGTCAGAGCTTCGGGAGTCTGCTGGCCGAAGCCTTTGACCAGATACGGCGGAATGCCGCAGGCAACGTGGCCATCATGACGCGGATCCTTGACGCGCTTCAGACCATTGCGGGTATGACGCCCAGTCCGACCCGGCGGAGGGCGATCCGTGAACAGGTGCAATGTATTGCGGAGCTGGCAGGCCGCACCATCGGATCACCGCAGGACCTGGCAGAATTTGAAAACCGTCTGGAGCGTGCGCGCGAAGCAATGGGCAGTAACTGAAAACAGATAAAGGGAACCCATGAAACACACGGAAACATCAAAAATATACGGCTCTCCGCGCACACACGGGATGCATCAGATCCGCGCTGAAAACTCAGTCATTAACCGGCAGGTGATGCTCCCGGCCGAGAAGTTCCTCCACAATGAGACCATCAGCGGCGCGCTGCTTATCGTCTGCGCCATCGCTGCCCTGATCTGGGCAAACTCACCGTGGAGCCGGTCGTATTTTGCCCTGTGTGATTTGCCGATCACCATTCAGATCGGCACTTACGCCATTGCCATGAATTTGCAGCATTGGATTAATGACGGTCTGATGTCTGTTTTCTTTTTTGTTGTGGCCCTGGAGATCAAACGTGAAATGATCTGCGGCGACCTGTCCGAAGCGCGCAGGGCGGCCCTGCCCGTGGCTGCTGCGCTGGGCGGAATGATTCTCCCTGCCGGGCTTTACCTTGCACTTAACGCAGGTGGAAAGGGCGCTGCCGGATGGGGCATTCCCATGGCCACGGATATTGCCTTCACTGTCGCCATTCTCGCGCTGCTCGGCAGTCGTGTGCCCCCGTATCTGCGGATGTTTCTGCTCACGTTTGCTATCACAGACGACGTTGGGTCAATTCTGGTGATTGCGATCAACTACACTGCACATTTCTCTGCACCGGCAATGGCCGCAGCGATAGCAGTGCTGGGGGTGATACTCACGATGAACCGGCTGGGTTTTCGCCTGGCGGTATCCTATGCGCTTCCCGCTATTGTCTTCTGGGTGGCAATTCTCAAGTCAGGTGTGCATCCCACCATTGCCGGTGTGATTCTCGGAGCCGTCACGCCCGCGAAGTCTCCGGGGTGCAGAGGCACGTTCATCGAAACCGTGCAGTTTACTCTGCCGAATGTCTGCGAATCAATGGACAGGGAGGAATCAGAGCGGAGCGAGGTTCTGCTCGGCCGTATTGAGGAACTGGCCCGCCAGACAGAATCTCCGCTCGCGCGGCTGGAGCGCACAGTTCATCCCTGGGTAAGTTTCCTGATTCTGCCGGTCTTTGCCCTGATGAATGCAGGCGTGGCGGTTTCCGGGGAGTTCATCCGGCAGGCTTTCACAAGTCCGGTGACGCTGGGAGTGATGCTCGGCCTGATTGTCGGCAAAATGGCGGGTGTAACCGGTTTTGCCTGGCTGGCCGTGCAACTGGGCTGGGCGGTGCTGCCCCGCGGCGTAGCCTGGCGTCACATCATGGGCACAGGACTGATCGGGGGCGTGGGATTCACAGTGGCCCTGTTTATCACCGGGCTGGCTTT
>CAZHPS010000225.1:0-10627 GCA_964534335.1 uncultured Desulfobacterales bacterium | reverse complement strand
CCGGCTGTGCAAAAAACCGCTCCGCTTAATTTTTGCACTCCTCCGGATCAGTATCCGTTCAATGTAGAATCTGTATCAAAATTAGCAAAATGGCGGGTTCCTCCGGGCTTCACCCGCCCCGACAGATCAAAAACTTTCCGGATGAGTGCGGAAAATTCAGCATTCAAAATTCAGCATTTTCAGGAATCCCATGTCTTCTGATTACGGATATTCCGAGGAAAAAACCCTCGGCAAAGCTTATGACCTCAGACTGCTGAAACGGCTCTGGCCCTTTACCCGGCCCTACCGCTTTCACCTGTTCTGCGCGGTGCTGATGATTATTGTCATCACCGGGCTTGAGCTGGCTATGCCCTATATTACCAAGATCACGATTGACCGCTATATTGTACCGCGCCCGGAAGTATCAGAAGAGACAGCAGCAGAATCCGGACAGGAAAAAATCAGATGGCTGCACACTGATCCGTCCGGCAAAGGCATGGATGTCCTCATGGGAAAATATCCGGAACTGTTTCACACAGAAAAGGGAAACACGCGGATCGCGTTCGATGATATATCCAAAATGGAAATGGCGGACATTGCCATTCTGCGGCACAAGGATATTCGCGGAGTGGAAATTATGAGCGCGATATTTCTGCTGATTGTGCTGCTTGATTTTGCCCTGAATTTTGTGCAGGTCATGGTCATGGAATATGCGGGACAGGGCGTGATGCATGATCTGCGGATGACTCTTTTCACCCATATTCAGGAATGTTCCATCTCCTTTTTTAACCGCACGCCTGTGGCCCGGCTGGTGACGCGCACCACCAATGACGTCCAGAACATGCACGAACTTTTCACATCTGTCATTGTTTTTGTGTTCAAGGATATGTTTCTGCTCGCTGGCATTACCATTGTACTGCTGAGCATCCGCTGGCAACTGGCTATGATATGTTTTGCCCTTCTTCCCTTCATGGTCTGGGCTTCCCTGTATTTCTCCCGCCGGGTCAGAGAGTCTTTCCGGATTATGCGGATCAAGACCTCTGAGATCAATGCCCGTTTTTCAGAAACCATCAGCGGCATAAAGGTTATCCGGCTTTTCCGGCAGGAACAGGCCAACTTTGGCCGTTTTTGGAAAGTAAACCATGAGTTTTATGAGGCAGGTATGGATCAGATCCGGATTTTCGGACTTTTCATGCCCCTGATTGAACTCTTCAACGCGCTGGCGCTGGCTCTGGTGATTTATTACGGGGGCAGGGGCGTGCTTTCGGAAGATGTTTCCCTGGGCGTGCTGGTGGCCTTTATTTCCTATATGCGCATGTTCTTCAATCCTATAAGGGACATAGCTGAAAAATACAATATTCTTCAGAATGCCATGTCCTCTGCTGAGCGGATTTTTCTGATTCTGGACACCAATGAGCGTCTTCCCGCATCCGAAACAGAGCTTCCCCTTCAGCGCATTGACAGCATAGCTTTTGAAAATGTGTCCCACAGCTATGTCAAAGGGGAAACCGTGCTGCGGGATCTTTCTTTTCAGGTGAACGCGGGGGAAACCGTTGCCATTGTCGGCCCCACCGGTGCAGGAAAAACTTCAATTATCAACCTGATTATCCGTTTTTATGATCCGGTTTCAGGCCGGGTTCTGATCAGCGGAAAGGATATCCGGGAAATGGACACTGCCCTTGTGCGGTCAAAAACCGCGCTTGTCACCCAGGATCCATTTCTTTTTTCCGGAACTGTCCGGGAGAATATCTTTCAGAAAGACAGCGGGCTTGACGAAGAACAGATGCTGGCTGTGCTGGAAAAGGCCAACTGCGGCTTTGTGACGGAAAAAATGCCGCTGGGAATTGACACAGTACTTTCCGAAGGGGGCGCATCCATTTCCAGCGGGGAGAGACAGCTTATTTCCATTGCCAGAGCCTTTGCCCGTGATCCGGAACTGATTCTGCTGGATGAGGCCACTTCCTATATTGATTCAGAAACCGAGGTCAAAATTCAGGCTGCCCTGTCCAGGCTTATGCAGAACCGCACAGCCATTATTGTGGCCCATCGTCTGTCCACTGCCCGGAGTGCGGACAGGATTATCGTAATCCGGGGAGGCAGAATCGCAGAATCCGGTTCCCATGCCGAACTGATGGGGAAAAAGAGTTTTTATTTCAAACTCAATGAATTGCAGAACAGATCATAAAAATTGGGGATCAGACCGCATATCAGGCACTTTCTTTTTGCCAAAAAAAATCTGTCATAAATGTGTTTTTTCTGCCATAAATATCCGCTTTTCTGACTGCCGGAACGGATTTTGGAAAAAAAGCCGATGATTCTGATAACAAATCGCTTTCAAAGTTCGGGGAATGCCTCTTTTTTTTAAGCCACGAAAAACACGGACAGCACGAAAAAACAGCATTTGGTATGCCCATGTTTTGAAAGCGAATTGGTATAATGTCATCCCTTCCGGGATTCTGCATTGTTTTTTTGCCTGCCATTGCTGTAATAATGTCATTCCTTTCGGGATTCTAATTAATTTTTTACTTATTCATGGCACGCGGAAACACCGGAACGCATTTTTTTTGCTGAATTTTTTTCAGATTCCATATATAATACAGCTCCGCTTTCAGACAATTTTTTTATTCGTGTATTTTCGTGTGTTTCGTGGCTGAAAAAACACAGGCATTCCTCAATCTCTGAAAGCGGTTTGGTATGAAACCGGGGGTTAAGAAAAAGACCTGTATTTATGGCGATGAACAGCGGTGCAATCAGAAAATTTTTTTTCGGGAGAGCATCCCATGAAATATGATCGGAACAAGGTACTTATCGAAACAGTCAAACGTCTGCTGCGAAGAAACGCAGGCTCCCACCTGCGCAAGATCGTCAACAAAACCCACGGTGCAGACCTTGCAAGAGTATTTCCATCCCTTACCCAGCCCCAGCATCTCAAACTTTACAGCCTGACAGAAAATATTGAGCAAAAGGGTATTCTTCTCAGTGAGCTCAGCGCACTTGACGGGGATATTCTGGTGCCACTGATCCAAAGTCTGAAAGTTGAGGATATCGCTCCTGTGCTGGAAGAAATGGCAGGAGACGATGCTGCCGATATTCTGGGAACACTGCCTGATGATCTGGCAGATGCAATCCTGAAAAAAATGAAAAAGGAAGGCTCCGAGCAGGTGGAGGGACTGCTCAGTTACGGGGATGACACGGCCGGCGGCATCATGGTTCCGGATTTCATAGCTCTCAGGGAGGATATGACAGCAAGGGAAGCCATTGAATCCCTTCAGAAAGAGCATTTGGATGTGGAAATGCCCTTTTATCTGTATGTCACTGATGAATACGGCAAACTGACCGGTGTATGCTCCCTGCGCCAGTTGGTGGTGGTTCCCTCCCAAAAAACACTCAGAGAGTTTATGTCCACAGATGTGTTTTCCGTGCGCACCGGCACTGATCAGGAGGAAGTTGCCAAACTGGTGGCACGTTACGATATTCTGGCCGTGCCTGTGGTGGATAATACCAACAAACTGGTGGGCATTGTCACTGTGGATGATGTCATTGACATCATGCGGGAGGAGGCCACCGAGGATATTCTGAAAATGGCAGGTGCGGGTGCGGAGTTTGTGGAAACCAGATCGGTTTACAAAAGCACGAGAATCCGCCTTCCCTGGCTTTTTGCCAGTTGCGCGGGCGGGCTTGCCACCATGATCATTATCGGCGGATTTGAGGACAGTCTTCAGAAACTAGCGGCTCTTGCGGCTTTTATTCCGGTCATTATGGGTATGGGCGGCAATATCGGGACACAGTCATCCACCATTGTGGTCAGGGGACTTTCCACCGGACTGATCAATGTCCGGGATATATGGGCCATTGTTGTCAAGGAAATTTCCATTGGTCTGCTGCTGGGGCTGATTTATGGCGCCTTCATCGGTATTGTGGCCCATTTCCGCTATAATATGTACCAACTGGGGGGAGCCGTATGCCTGGCCGTCATCTGTTCCATGTCTGTAGCCGCGCTGGTTGGCTCGCTTTTCCCCATGATTTTCGCCAGACTCAGCATTGATCCGGCTGTTGCCACCGGTCCCTTTGTGACAACATCCATTGACATTCTGGCTGTATTTCTCTATTTTGAAATCGCCACGCTTTTTCTGGGGATGTGAATTTTCTGTAAAAATTCCAAACTGTTCAGAGTTGAACAGATTCCGGATAAACAGAATTTACTGTCCCAAAATTTTTTGTTTGGAACTCCTGTGGCAAAACCCATTTTTCTCATTTGCCGATACAATAAAAAAAATGCCTAAAAACATGAACCGGCAGTACATAACCAATTTATTTTTTATAGAATAAAATGAGGATTAAAAAACTGAATTTTTTGAAAAAATTCAGTTTTTGATACTATACCATTACTTGAAACATTTCGGTTGTAAAATACCGCATTCGGGAGGCTTGTTTCAGCAGTTATAAAAATTTTTTAAGTATCGGTATTGTTTAAACAGCCACGAATAACACGAATCTGCACGAATGCACAAAACATAATTCGTATCATTCGTGAAATTCGTGGCTGTACCATCAAATTTTCTGAATAATGGTATATAAAATTCAACTTTTTCATGCAGTAATGGGTCAAATCAGTTGCTCTGAGACTGACACCATTGCGGTAAAAATCCGTAAGGATTGAAATTATTATACCGATTCGCCATTGGTTTGATCTGATACCGTCAGTTTTTCCGCATTTCAGGCTGTGCAAAAAACCGCTCCGCTTAATTTTTGCACTCCTCCGGATCAGCATCAGTTCAATGTCGAATCGGTATTATAGAAAAAAATTAAAAAAACAAACCGGAATCCCGGAAGGGATGACATTCTCAACCGGTTTGATCCACTATCAAATTTTTCGGGAAATCCGGTTTTCCGGAAAATCTGAATTTTCTGATGTGCGAAAATTTTCGCGGGCTTACTTAAGTAAGATTTCATAAATTTTCAGGCATAAAATTTTCAGAAAAACCGGATTTTTCCAAAAAAATCCGGTTTTTTGAATACACGAAAACTTTTGTTTGCCTACTTATTTCAGGATACAGACCGGCAAATGGCAAAAATACTGATCATTGACGATGATGAAATGATGAACCGGGCTTTGGCCCGCGCTGTGTCTGATTTGGGGCATGAAACTCTGTGCGCTCTTACTCTGGCGCAGGGTATGGGAAAAATATCTGCTGATCATATTGATGTGGTCTTTCTGGATGTCCGGCTGCCGGACGGCAGCGGCATTGCAGCCATTTCCCAAATCAGGGAGAGCCAGTCCCGGCCAGAAGTCATCATCATAACCGGTTTTGGGGATCGCAACGGAGCGGAACTTGCCATCCGAAGCGGCGCGTGGGACTATATTCAGAAACCCTGCACTGCTGATGAAATGCTTCTGCCTCTGCGCAGGGCTTTGGAATACCGGCAGGCCAGACAGCCTGAGCCTCCCCGCATATTCCGGAGGAATGGGATTGTCGGAACCGGTACAGGCATATCCGAAGCCATCAGACTGAGTGCACAGGCCGCAGCCGGAGATATGCCTGTGCTTCTGTGCGGAGAAACCGGAACCGGCAAGGAACTGTTTGCCAGAGCCATACATGCCAGCAGTTCCCGCAGTGCCAAACCCTTTGTTACTGTTGACTGTGCCGCACTGCCGGAATCCCTGGCAGAAAGCCTGCTGTTCGGCCATGAAAAAGGTTCCTTCACAGGTGCGGACAGAAAGACCGGGGGCCTGATCGCCAAAGCTGATGGCGGAACCCTTTTTCTCGATGAAATTGGTGAACTTCCCCTTGCTGTGCAGAAAACCTTTCTGCGGGTTCTGCAGGAGCACAGTTTTCTCCCGGTCGGGGCCGAAAAAATGTATATCAGCAATTTCAGAACTGTGTCCGCAAGCAACAGGAATCCGGATGAAATGGTGCAAAACGGCATGTTCAGACCGGATCTTCTTTTCCGTATCCGGGGTTTTTCCATCACACTGCCGCGGCTGCGGGAACGGAAAGAGGATATCCGGGAACTGCTGATGCACTGTGTAAACCGTGCGTGCGAATCCCGGTCAGCAGACACCAAAGGCTTTACATCGGAATTTCTGCAGATGCTCTGTGAGTATGACTGGCCCGGAAATGTCCGTGAATTCATTCATGCTGTGGAGGAATCCCTTGCCAGAGCAGCAGATTATCCCATTTTGTATCCCCAGCATCTTCCTCCCCATATCCGGGTGCATATTGCACAGAAAACCCTGCCTGAAACCCCGCAGGATTCATCCGCCGCATTTTTGCCTGTTTTTCCGGAAACAGGAGCCTTTCCCAGTCTGAAACAGGTTCGCTCTGACATGGAAAATCATTATCTGCGCCAACTGATGCTCCATGTGCAGGGAAAACGGAGTGAGGCATGCCGGATTTCCGGACTTTCCCGCACCCGTCTGTTTGAAATGATGAAAAAATACGGCATAGAGTAAAACCGTCCGGACATGTGCTGTTTTCCGAACATATCTGCCTTTTTTCAGAACACAATACCGGTTCGCCATTGACTTTATACAATCAGCAACTGATCCGGAGTGCAAAAATTAAGCGGAGCGGTTTTTTGCACATCCGGAACTGCGGAAAAACTGGGGGTATTGGATCAAACCAATGGCGAATCGGTATTATACCAAATCGCTATTGATTTTATATAATCCGAACATTTTTTTCTGTCTGATTACAGAAAGTTCTTTTTTTGATAAGTATGTTTTCAGCAGCGATTTGGTATTATATCGATTCGCCATTGATTCTGTACAATACAGAATACAAATCCGGAGGAGTGCAAAAATTAAGCGGAGCGGTTTTTTGCACAGACAGAACAGCGGAAAAACTGACAGTATTGTATCAAATCAATAGAGAATTGGTATTATACCAAATCACAATTGATTTTATACAATATGATTGTTTTTTTCTTTTTAATTACAGAAAAATGTTCCTTTCGGCAGCATGTTTTCAATTGCGATTTGGTATTACACGGATTTTTCAAAAATCAAAGGAGTTGCTTGCATAAACAAGGCGATGTCCCGGAAACATTAAATTACGGGACTGTGGGAAAAGTGCTAACCGGATGTTTGAAGTGATAAAAGGTCTGAGGGAACAGCAAGTTTCAGAATGCTGTATCATTCGTTCAGCAGGAACTCAATGGAGGAAAAACAATGATGATATTATCCAATGAAAAATTCAAAAAAACCGTACTCACCGGATGCGCCATACTGTGCCTGCTGGAATCCATCCGCAGTTTCATCTTTGGAATCAACTATAACCATGAAATTGTCAGAAATGTAAGTCTGATATACGGTGCAGTGCTGTTCGCTGTGGCCTTCACCATTTTTCGCCAATACCGGTGGGCTTTGGATCTGACGGTGCTGATATGCCTTTATATGGCATTTTTTCTTCTGCCTGCGGTGATATTTTATGATTATGTGATGTGCAATTTTCGATCCTCCCTGCTGCCGGGAACTCTGCAGTGGATGATTCCCCTTGAAATCCTTCTCATCGGACTTGTGCTTATCATAAAACCAATGTTTTTTCACATAGCCCCGGTTGTGAAATCAGCAATGCACTGCCCGGAGTGCAATGAAAAGCTGTCATATTGGACTTGGACGCAGGATATGAAACTGGACTACGAGAGCATACTGAAGAGAAAGCACTTGCGCAATCAGCTTCGCACCGAGCCGCAAAAAATATTAAATTCTTATTTCAGAGGTTTTTCCCTGTTTACTTTTATCGTTCTGATTATCGCCTGCAAAGGCTTTAAACTTGAACGGAATACAATTTTAATAGTGGCAGTTTCCTGGCTGCTGATCATTTTTCTGATCACGCTTTTTCCGAAATTCAAAGAAAAGCTGTCATACCGGATAGCAGATTCATTCATCGGTGATGAAAACGCTCTGACGGAAAAAGTTCTTCTGCATAACGAAAATTACTGCTCCAAATGTGACATCACACTCAAAAAAGAGAAAAATCCGTGTTTCCGGCTGTTCTTCTGGTTTGTCTTTGTTCTTCTGACAGCCGAATGCGTTTACTTTAAAGCTGACTGGATTATTTATTTATTATTGCCGGGATCATGGTGGTTTATTGGTTTTCTGCTCACGCCCCTTTTTACGCTGTTGGTCAGGATTCCTCCTTTGTCTTTACGTCAAAAATTGTGCGAAACAATCATTGGAATACTCAGATTTTTTATTGTTGCCCTGATGATAATCATATTTTATCCAATTACAATGCGATATCTATTTAATATTCCATGCCATACAAATTCACAGGAATTCAAGGAAATATATGAATTCTGGTATGCCAAACGGCTGGATTTTATCCCTGAAGAGGAACTCACAAGTGTCCCTTTTTCAGAAAAAACCACCATACTTTCGGAATCATTAAAAAAATTATGGATTGAAAAAAAAGGAAAAGACCATCTGTTGCGTTTCTCCTTTCGGGAGAAATTAAAAAACGATCTTTCGGTTCCAAATTTAAAAGAAGTTGAAGAGGAACTTCAAAAACATAAGGATTTACTTACAGTATACAAATCCCTTGTTCTCCAGCCTGATTATGAAATGGATGCACTTCCATTGAAAGATGCAGATCTGAAAAGTGCAGATGACTCTTCTTACCCTCCCCCTGAACCAGATTTTCAAATATATTATGCAGCTAACACGCTTATCATACTGGAAACAAAGCTGGCCGTCCAGCAGAAAAAATTCAGTGATGCCTCATATCTGGCTGAAATCATTATTAGATCAGCAAAGGGGCACAATTATTTATCTGTGTCGGAACTATTTAATGTTTCAAAAGAATATGGAGATGGAGCAGATATTTGGAATTATGTTATGGAAGAATGCGAAGATCCGGCAAGCCTTCGCCATGCCTTAACCCGTCAGAATGATCTGCGCCGTGACACCGGTTTTTTTTCAAACAATATCCTGTCATCTCTTGGAGATGAAATCAGTTTGGCAAGAAGATACAACCGTATCGGATTTAATATAAAAATAAAAGGACATACCGAACGCAGTCTTTGGGGCCAACTTTTTTTGGCGGACGCTGATTATTGCGAAAAATTCATTCTCCCCCGCGTGGTCGAACCCGGACTGCGTGACAAACTGCTTTCAAGTATAAAAGAAAACAGAATGAACGCTGTGTTAGTGACAGGATACGGAGGAAATTATACCCCCTTATGGCCGAAAATCACATCATGGGCTTACGCTCCGCTTATAATTGTTTTTTCTATCCCTTCAGGATTGGAATTATATGATAAAATCGCCAGGGTCAAATTCGATCTGCTCAGACTTAATACCGCATGGAAGCTCTTTCGGCTGGAACACGGGAGAGAACCTTTAAACGCAGAAGAACTTGTTCCTGCATATTTTCCGCAAATGCCGAAAGATATTTTCAGCAGAAACAGCAATCCGTATCTCAGAGGCAGCAATCCTGAACTTATGCCGGAAACCCGTTTTTATTCTGTGGGGCCTAACGGCACAGATGAGTGTGCGTCTAAACTGTACGATCCGAAAACAAAGAAAAGCGATCAAAAAGACGGGGATATTTTTCTCGTTGTTCAATAAAAAAGGGAAATGCAGCAAAAAAAATTTGAATGACAGAACATATATTGAAGCGGAATGTCAGATTTGCAGTGGGAAAAAATACAGATAAATAAGCAATCAAAATTTTTTATATGAAAGATTTACTTTCCGGGCGATCTGTGCAGCAGACAGCCCGCCTGCGGTACTCATCAGGAAGAGATTTCTATAAATTCCAGAATGTTCCGGCTGAACGATCTCCGAATGCGATTCCAGAAGTAAGGCGCGTCTGACGTTCCTGCGCCGGACAAATCCATACCTGATCTGATTTTCTTCCGGCATAAGACCGCAGTTCATCCAGCTCCAAAACCGGGCGTTCCTCTGAAACAGGAACTGTTTCTGAGATCGGCGGGATCATTTTTTTTAAAATTTTTTCGGATTGCTGTAAGGCTCATCCGGATCGGACGTGCAATCCCGCTCTGTGAGAGTCTTTCCGTCTGAAGATTTTCAGCGGTTTTCAGACGGGATTCCCGTTTTCCGGTTTTAATGTCCAATATGCTGTAAAACCTGCAGTTTCTGCAGTGAATTTTTTGGCGTCCCGCCGGTGCTGTTCCGTTTTTGCGGATATTTTCACTGCTGTAGCCTCCGGTGATGTGCATGTTTTTCCATCCCGCTGATGATGACTAATCTAGTATAGTCATAGTCATATCAACTGTGCATACAGATAAAAATTTTCCTGCATATTTAAAAACATTTTTTTATGAAAAACAGTATGTTGAAAATTTTATACCTGAAAAAAAACCTTCTGCTGTCCTGTTTTTAAGGGAAATATTTCAGAAAATTTGCATACCTGACTCTTTGCTTTTAATTATTTTTTTTAATATCAATTAATTGTAACAAAAACAAATATTGTGCAGGAACATTTGTGACACTTTTTCCGGAGCAGTCAATAACTCAGTTCTTGACTATAATAAGGAAATATTATAGAACAGAAAGTGATACTCAGTTCTTGACTATCGCAGGGAAATATATCATAAAGAGACTTGGAGCATTTCTGACCAAAACCATTATCATGAGGAGAAAACATGGAAGTCAAAAATCTGCTGGATAAACTGGAGCAGA
>CAZHPS010000224.1:0-10633 GCA_964534335.1 uncultured Desulfobacterales bacterium | reverse complement strand
CAGCAGCCATGGAAACTCCCAGTATGGCGTTGGCTCCGAGTTTGGATTTGTTCCCTGTTCCATCCAGTTCGATCATGTGCAGATCCAGCCCGAACTGATCTGCCGCGTTCATTCCCTGAATGGAGGGGGCAATCACGTTGAGCACATTTTTCACGGCCTGGATCACCCCTTTTCCCCCGTAACGGCTGTCCTCTGTATCCCGAAGTTCCAAAGCCTCCCGCTGGCCTGTGGAAGCCCCGGAAGGAACTATGGCCCGTCCCAGCGCGCCGCAGGCCAGTTGCATATCCACTTCCACTGTGGGGTTTCCCCGTGAATCCAGCACTTCTCTTGCCTTTACATCAATAATTTCGGTCATTTTTATCTCCTGTTATGTATCTTTCTGATTTTAAAACCAAAGCAGCCATTCTGCCTGAAAATATCCGCTAAGGGGCGGCATAAAAACGGATCATAAACTTGATAAAAAAAAAAAGAAATGTTACTCTTCCTGACTGTTGATGTCAAGATGCGGATCAATATCCGGATGTTCGGATACAAACTTCCGGATATTTTTTTCACAGCATCAGAGCCGGGGAAGTAATGAACCCCCAGGTTTGATTTTCTGCGTTTAACCGCAAAAACAGAATTTCAAATCCAGCCCATGCCGTGATGAAAACTGTTCCATGAAAGCATTTATAGTTCTTTTAGCAACTTCTGTCCTCTGCAAAACCCGGTGGAGGAGTGCAGAAATTAAGCGGAGCGGTTTTCTGCACAGAGGACAAAAGTTGAGAAAAACACTGTAAATACGATTAGCTGCAACTTTGTCAAACCGAGGTAAAAAAATGAAGGCAAAAGATTTTTATACCCAAAGCCACCTTGTCGTGGCCGCCATACGAATATATGAGCACGGACACAGTGAACCTCCTTCGGTGGAGGCCGTGTGTGAAACCCTGACCATGTCCCTTGAGCAGGGGCATCTGCTGTGCAAAAGACTCGATGAGATGGAGATTATCGAGATGGTCAAAGGTCCTTACGGAACCCGCCTGTTTATCCGGGATCATCTGAAAATCGAAGAAATCCCGAAACATGAACCTGGGACAACTATCCGGGAGGAAATCGAAAAGTTTCAGAGCACGCAGAAAAATTTTAAAGAAAAAATTGAGGCTTTTCAGGCAAAAAAAGAAGAGGACAAGCGCACTCTTTTTGCCCAAATTGAGGAAAACCTGAAAAAAGTCAAAGGAAAGACTTAAATCTCAGCCGGAAAACCTGCTGTTATCTCCTGTTTTTTTAAGTTTTCACGGAGTATCCTCAAAACCCCGTCTTTTGTACCTCACGCACATCAAATGAGGGAACATAAAGCCTGATGTCCGGAAGCGGGGTTCCATCCAGCATATCGGCTTACTTATATATACAGCTTATTGCCTTCAATTTTTTGGCACTGGGTCAAATCCGCTGATCTGAGACTGAAACCGGTGCCGGAAAAATCCGCATGGATTGAAATTATTACAGAAAAAATTGAAAAAAATAACTGGAATCCCGGAAGGGATGATATTATCAGCCGGTTTGACCTACTGTACCGTTTCATCTAAAATTGTAGGTCGGATTAGCGTCAGCGTAATCCGACATCCGGGTACTGCCGTGAAATACACCAACAATTTTAGCTGAAACAATGCACTGCTATCAGTTTTTTCAGGACGCACCGCACAAAGTCCAATGCAGAAAACCGCTCCGCTTAATTTCTGCACTCCTCCGGATTTGCATTCCGCATTGTATAATACCAATTCTCCATTGATTTGATAAGTAAGGTTCCATAAATTTTCGGGTATAAAGTTTTCGGAAAAACCGGTTTTTTCGGAAAAATCCGGTTTTTTGAATACACGAAAAATTTCGTTTGCCTACTTACAATATCTGCTGTCAGTTTTTCCCCGGTTCCGCGTGTGCAGAAAACCGCTCCGCTTAATTTCTGCACTCCTTCGGATTGCATTCCGCATTGTATAAAACCAATGGAGAATCGGTATTATTCATTAAAAGTTACCCGGTATGTCCGGCTGTTTCAGAAATATAATTTATAAAAACAGTCCTTTGAGTATGAAAAGAACTGCTATTGCCAGAAATGCGTAAAAAATCATATCCACAAAATCTCTTTCCACCTGCTGCTGTTTTGCAGTGGGCTGAGCCGGTTTTGTCATCTGCCGCTCAGACGCTTCCTCAGAACTCCGCTGCCCAGGCTGCTGCGGCTTTTTATCTTTTTGGGGCGATGCAGGCGGCTTGGCCCGCTCGGCAGTATCCGGCAAAGGAGAAACAGCCTGGGGAGGATTCTGCACAGGGGGCTGAGAACGCTGCTGAGAAGAATCCGCCTGAACCTGAACCGGCTGGGGCGGAGCCTGAACCGGTGCCTGGGGTGCATTCTGCTGCACAGGGGGCATGGATCGTTCCGGAGACTGTTGCGCTGCCGGTGATGAAACTGCCGGAGGCGGGGGGGCATATTCAGGCGGAGGAGGCTGCACCTGGGCAGGTGCGGGAATCTGGCCTTCAGGAGAGGAGATAATCCCGTTTTCCGACCGGGCTGTTGCATACTGGTCCGCTCCAATGGGCGTTAAGGAAAGTTCTCTCAGATTCCATTTGGCAGTCACTTTTACCGGGCCGCGAAAAAACCTGCCGTTAATGTCTTTGGATTCCCCTTCCTTAATATAATAGGACTCCACCGGAAAATATCCCACGGAAAAATCTGTCAGATGTCCCTCTTTCACATTCTGCGCGGCATTTCTGCCCACATCAGTACCGGAAAAAAACACATCGCATTCCAGACTGTTTCCGCTGGGATGGAATCTTCTTGCACTTCCCAGCACACTGGAAACACTGGAGCGGTTGTGCGCATCCAGCAGGGGAATTTTTCCGCTGGGCGGCAGTGAAAACCCGTCCACCAGCAGCACTTCATCAATATACTGTTTGCTGTTCCAGTCCCATACCCTGACCGGATTTTCCGTCACAGCCACAACCCGGACAGAACTGGTCTCATCATCAAAACTTTTGGGTTTCCAAGTATCCCTTGTAAAGAGTTTTTCTGTCATACCCCTTTTGTCTCCCTGTGTAAAAGATCAATTCCTGACAAAGGGTGCAATTTATGATCGGCAGGTCATCAACTGACTGGGGGAAATAAAAACCGGTTTTTTTTGAAAAAATCTGATTTCTGAACCACAGTCAAACCGTCTGTCGTGAATTGCACATCCTGACAAAGTATCAGAAACAGGTCAGTCCCTCACCTGTTCCGGTTCAGGCCCGGTCAAAATGGGAAAAGTGCATGGTGAATGTTCCCCTTCCCTGTGTGGCAGAGCGCAGGGATGTGGAATATCCGAACATTTTCGCCAGCGGAACTGTGGCACGTATCACCTGCAGACCCCGCTGTGCCTCAATGGCCCCTATTTTTCCGCTGCGGGAACTGATGTCGCCAATCACATCCCCCACAAAGGCTTCCGGCACAAATATCTCAACTTTCATAATGGGATCGAGCAGAAAAGGCGCACCTGCGGCCAATGCCTCTTTGCAGGCCATGGATGCGCTGACACGAAAGGCCAGTTCAGTTCCCTGAGACTCCCGGAAAGATCCGCCTGTGAGAATCACTTCTGTATCCACCACCGGATAACCCATAAGCGAACCGCTGCCCAGAGATTCCATAACCCCGGCCTCCACAGCAGGAACAAAGGCATCCGGAATCAGATCTGCGGTGACTTTGGAACTGAAACGGTTTCCCGTACCCCGTGAAAGGGGTCTGAGTTTCAGAACCACCTCTCCGAAATGCTGCTGCCCGGCCACCTCCCTGTCAAACACGGCCCGGCCTTCAGCTTCCCTGGCGATACTTTCCCGGTAAACCACCTGGGGTTTGCCCACATTGACACTGGTGGCAAATTCCCGCTGCATCCGGCTGATGATCACTTCCAGATGCAGTTCACCCATGCCGGAGAGAATGGTCTGACCGGTTTCCTCATCAGTGCGCACCCGCAGAGTGGGATCCTCTTCAAGAAATTTTCCCAGCACCTCTTCGAGTTTGTCCTGATCCGAATGGGTTTTGGGTTCAATGGCAAGGGAGATGACAGGTTCGTAAAATTCCATTCTTTCCAGCAGAACCGGTTTGGCAGCGGAACACAGGGTTTCCCCTGTTCCGGAATTCTTGAGTCCAACTACGCCCACAATGCTGCCCGGCCCTGCCTCTTTGATGCGCTCCCGTTTGTTCGCGTGCATACGGAGAATGCGGGAGAGTTTTTCTTTCTTTCCCTGAGAGGGATTATACACATCCTCCCCGTCCATGATTTTTCCGCTGTAAACCCGGACAAAGGAAAGTTTTCTGCCCTCTATCATGGAAACCTTGAAAATCAGCGCGGCCAGCGGATCTTTTTCTCTGGGATGGCATTCAATGATTTCATGGGTGACCGGATCTGTTCCGTGTATGGGCGGCACTTCCAGCGGACTGGGCAGAAAACGGACAATGGCATCCAGCAAAGGCTGAATCCCCTTGTTCCGCAGCGCAGTGCCGCACAGGATCGGCACCAGTTTCAGTCCGACTGTGGCCCTGCGGATGCCATCCAGCAGCACTTCCTCAGGAACAGGCTGCTCGGCCAGATACAGTTCCATGACCTCATCATCAGCCTCGCCCACAGTTTCCACCAGTTTTTCCCGGTATTCCTGAGCCTGAGCCAGATACTGCGCGGGTATTTCCTGATCCGCATACGTGGCACCTTTGTCATCCCCCTCCCACACGATTTCCTTCATGCGGATCAGGTCAATCACACCGGAAAAACGGTCACCTTCACCTGACGGCAGTTGGATAATCAGGGGATTGGCCTGCAGACGGTCGCGCATCATCTGAACAGTGTTGAAAAAATCCGCGCCGATGCGATCCATTTTGTTCACAAAGGCCAGTTTGGGAACATGGTATTTGTCTGCCTGCCGCCATACGGTTTCTGACTGGGGTTCCACCCCCCCCACCGCGCAGAACACCCCGACCGCGCCGTCCAGCACCCGCAGGGAACGCTCCACCTCAATGGTGAAATCCACATGTCCCGGAGTATCAATCAACTGGATATCACTGCCTCTCCACTGACAGGTGGTCACAGCAGAAGTGATGGTAATGCCCCGCTCCTGTTCATCGGCCATCCAGTCCATGACAGCCTCGCCGTCATGCACCTCTCCCAATTTGTGGGATTTTCCCGTATAATACAGGATGCGTTCGCTTACGGTGGTCTTGCCCGCATCAATGTGCGCAATAATGCCGATATTTCTGATCTGTTGTAATGGATTCTTTTTCATACAAAAATTTCACTTTCTGTCATTGCTGTTCCGGAAGTGTTTCCTTATGCACCGGCAGCCATACGGTAAAACAGCTTCCTTTGCCCGGTTCGCTGTCCAACTCTATGCTTCCGCCCAGCTCCACCGTCAGACTTTTGACAATGGGCAGTCCCAGCCCAGTGCCGGTGATAAAACGGGTATTTTCATCCTTGACCCGGAAAAACCGTTCAAATATTTTGTCCTGATGCCGTTTTTCAATGCCAAAACCATTGTCTTTGACCATAATGCAGATCCGATCTCCCTGACAATCCGCGTTTACACGGATCTCTCCTCCCTCCGGTGTATAGTTGACGGCATTGGCAATCAGATTGCCGAAAATACTTTCCAGCGCAACCGGATCTGCCGTGAACAAAGGCAGCGGGGAAGGGGGAAAGGCAAAAGTCAGGGTCTGGTTCCTGGCTTTTGCACGGGCCTGCATGAAATCTGTGATATTTTTCAGGAGATTTTCAATACTGATCTCTTTGGCCTCCTGAAAGGCCACCCCGGCCTCAATGCGGGACAGATCCAGCAGATCCCCGATCAGGGAAATCAGTCCCTGGGTTTTTTCCTTGGCACGGGACAGAATATACTGCTCCTCTTTTGAACCGTCATCCACCATATCCTTTATAACCATTGCCAACTGCTCGTGTATGGTGGACAAAGGGGAGCGCAGTTCATGGGAAACCTTTGCCACAAACTCGGATTTGACCCGATCCAGTTCCTTGAGACCCGTAATATCCGCAATATTGACTGCCGCGCCCAGACAGGTATCATCTTCCCCGATAACCGGACGGCCCCGTGCCATGAGGAATCTGCCGTTGGGAAGTTCGATTTCACACGTGGGAATTGTATCAGATGCCAGATTCTTTCCTGCCGAGAGATCTCTGACAAAACAGCAGAATTTTTCATCCTTCACATATTCCTGAATGGGTTTTCCCTGATCCGTGTCCGTGTCCAGACCGAAATGCTGCAGAAAAGCCGGATTCATCAGCCCCACACGTCCTTCAGTATCTGTCACCACCATACCATAGGGCAGGGATTCCACAATGGTGCGTATCCGGCTTTTTTCCATATGCAGAAAAGTCAGTGTCCGCTCCCTATCCTTTGCCATGGATTCAGCTTCCCAGCGCAGACGCATTTTTTCACGCGCACGGCCCACAACAATGCGCAGATGATCCGGCTCAAAGGGTTTGGGAATAAAATCATACGCGCCCTGTTTCATTGCTTCGATGGCTGTTTCCACAGTGGCAAAGCCGGTAATAATAATAACAAGTATTTCCGGATAGTTTTCCTTTACCTGCCGGAGAACCTCCATACCGTCAATGCCGGGCATCTTGAGATCCAGCAGCATAATGGAGAATTCTTCTTTTTTCAGAATTTCCAGAGCCATGTCCCCGCGCGAAGCTGTGGACACATCGCAGCCCATCCGGGAAATGATCCGCCGGGAACCTTCCCGGATATCCTGCTCATCATCCACAACCAGGATACGCGTGGAGCCGCCTTTATTTTCCTTCATTTTCCCCTCCCTGTTTCAGTTTCGGATTCACAGGCAGTTCCACAAGAAACATTGTTCCCTGTCCGGGTTTGCTTCTGACTGTGATTTTGCCTCCGTGATTTTCCACAATCCCGTAAACCATGCTCAGGCCCAGACCGGTTCCCTTTCCGGCCTCCTTGGTGGTAAAAAACGGTTCAAAAATATGGGATCTGACCTCTTCCGTCATGCCGGGGCCCGTATCAGATATTTCAACGCAGACAGACTGCCCGTCCTCAGAAAGCCGGGTCTCCACCGTAAGAACCCCGTTTCCGGACATTGCCTCGGCTGCATTGAGGATGATGTTCATGAACATATGGTTGATCTGACGGATATCGGCCGGAATGGTGGGAAGGTTTTCCGCAAAGATCTTTTTGATGGTGATATTGTGAAAAAGAGTCTGGTTTTCCAGAAGAAAAAGTGTACGGGACAGGGCTGTGTTCATGTCGTTGAGACGGATGTTCTGCCGGGGCTGGCGGGCAAACTCCAGCAGTTCCTTTACCGTGTCACTGCATCTCTGCGCATCCCGGAGAATGCACAGGAGATCATCTTTGGCCCCCTGAGGCAAATCGTATTCCTCCATCATCAGTTTGGCAAACAGAATAATGCCGCCCAGAGGATTGTTGATCTGGTGAGCCACGCCTGCTGCCAGTTTACCCAGAGCAGTCATTTTATCAGCCTGAACCAGTTGAATCTGGGTCTTTTCCAGTTCCTTTTTCATCCGGATTTTTTCCCGCATGTCATGAAAAAAACCGACTGTGGCGACTTCTTTTTTGCCTTCATACACAATGGACGCATTCAGACTGATGGGGATAGCGGAGCCATCCCGATGCCGCACATCCACCTGGTAGGAATTGAGTTTCCCACTGTTTTCACGCAGTTTCTGCATAATTTTGTACGCCTCGCCATCATTGACATAAATATCCCGGATATTCAGATGGTTGACCGCCTCATTTTCGTGGTATCCGGATATTTCCTCTGCCGCATCATTGAATATGACGATTTTTCCTGTTCTGTCAGCGGCCACAACGCCGTCTACAGAGCTGAGGATCATATTTTTGAGAAAAGCATTGGAATACCGGAGCCGCTCTTCCAGCCCCTCAAGGGTCGGAATCTCAAAATCAAGCATCACAATGGCATTTATATGATTCTCCCTGCAGATGGGATAGGAATACAGACAGGAAGGTTTCTCTGTTTCCAAATACTGGGAGCTTGGGCGTATGGCCATGGGTTTGCCGGTGATCTTCACTTCTTCCGCGGGGCAGTCCTCGCAGGGGCAGGAAAGATCGTAGAGAACCCTGTAGCATTTTTCCCCCACAATGATCCGCTCCTGCATCCCGTTGAAATCCCCGTTTGCCGCCAGAATGATGAAATCCGGTGAGATAACCAGAATCTTGCGTTTGAAAACATCCAAAGCCTTGATAAGATATTCTTTTTCTGTATCGGTTGGCATAAAAAATCTTCCTTAATTTATGGAAAAATCAGAACATCCGGAAGGCATGACACCTTCGGAAGGCATATTTTTATAAAAGGACAAATTATATAACCAATTTTCCTATAAAAGCAATTGAAAAAATGACATGGAAGACAAAGAATCTGCCCCATGCCGGAGACAGGACGCAGGAAAGCATGAAACAGATTCAGTCTGAGTTGCCTAACTGTCTGATATTTCATGCTTCAAGCCCATACTGTGTTCAGGACAGCAATATCGGAGTTCTGTTTTATAAAACCGGGATGTATGCAGCCAGGTTTCAAGTATCTGATTTTATATGAAATGATTTTTGCAGAGTTATATTTTTATATATAAAAATCAATAATTTAAAATTCAAAGGCGTAAAAATCTGAAAGACAAAATACCGGCTCCCAAAAAAAATCCAGAGGGAGGCATCATCCGCATAAAAAATTACATGAAGGCTTGACTCTGTCTGTCAATTGGTATATGGCATTCCTTCCGCAGCAGGAGGCGGTGTCTGGCCGAAAATTCAAGCAGGTGAAATAAAAAAGCATATTTCACTGCTGTCAGGAACGGAGCCGCAATCCCGTAAGCAGAATGCTTACAGCGGGAATGACAGTTTTTTCCCTGTGGGGAGCAATAAAAATCGCAATATTATCTTGAAAGGAGATGCAAAATGGGTTATCCGGTAGTTGATGAGGAAAAATGTGTGGGATGCGGTGAATGTGTTGACAACTGCCCCAATGATGTTCTGGAAATGGATGGCGACAAAGCAAAAGTGGTCAACCCGGATGAATGCGTGGACTGTGAAAGCTGCGTCGAAGTCTGTGAAGCCGGTGCAGTGGAACTGACAGAATAGTTCCTTCTGTATTTTTTTCATGTGTCAGCGGCCTTTTCCGGCCAGCCGCCAATACTGTCCGGAAAAGGCCGTTTCATATCCGAATTCTGGTATTTCCTGTGAAAACTGCCCTGTTTGCCTCTGATAAAACAATCTTTTCTGAAAATCCCGGACTGTATCTGTATGCAGATTTTCCAGGGCGGGAGACAGTTTTATGCGGTTTTTTCCGGAACAGATTTTTATGACAGATTTACTGAAAAGGAGAAAAATCAATGGCTTTTACTCCCATCGTGGATGAGGACAAATGCGTTGGATGTGAGGAATGCGTGGAGGTGTGTCCTGTGGAGGTGTATGAAATGCAGAACGGCAAATCCGTACCTGTCAATGCACAGGAATGCATCGGGTGCGACAGTTGTGTGGAAGTCTGTGAGGCAGGAGCCATCACTGTGGAAGAATCCTGATTTGCAGGCGATTCCCCGGCCCGGAATACACGGTTCCCTCCGGGCCATCCCCTCTGATTCTGCGGAAACATCCGCATAACTTCAACCGTTTGAAATATAAACAATATCCAAAGACACCTCTGATTTTTTTTCTGCCCGGTTTTTCGTCAGGGATTCTGAGGCACGATCCTGTAATGCACATGAAACATTGAAAATTATTTATTTTCCCACTCTTCCGCATTCTGTCTTTCAGATTCCCGTCCATCAAAGATACTGCATCTGCGCCAGGCCATCCATGAACTGGATGACAACAGGATCAGCACCACTGATGGAAGACATTTTGAACCAAGATCCTGTGCCGGCTGAATCTTTGGGCTTATACCGGTTCGCCATTGATTCTGTACAATACAGAATACAAATCCGGAGGAGTGCAAAAATTAAGCGGAGCGGTTTTTTGCAAAGCCGGAAACGGGGAAAAACTGACAATAAATATTGTATCAAATCAATGGAGAATTGGTATTACCGGTTCGTGAATTCAGATATGAGGAACTCCTGGGAATACTTCCGGAAAGCTGAAACCGGATTCCGGGCTGTGGGATGGCGTTGAAAATGGAGTGTTCATCTTTTTTACCGCTGGAAAATTCCGCGATATTCCGTTTGGAGCCATTTTTATGGCATCTGACCAACTCCCCACTTTGAAATGGAAACCCGGTTTTGCGGATGAGAGTTTTCTCAGCAACCGCAAAGCCGTTGCCGAAGCAATTGCATTTCTATGTCATCAGAAAAATGGTTCTGTGCAAATATGATCATACCGGAAACACATATAATAAAAGGGGATTGTCTGGATGTCCTGAAAACATTTCCGGATAATCATTTTAATCTGATTGTCACATCTCCGCCATATGCTGACAGCAGGACTGATACATATGGCGGAGTAAAACCTGACAAATATGTTAAATGGTTTTTGCCGCGATCTGGGCAGATGTTAAGGGTTTTAAAGCAGGATGGCACATTTATTCTTAACACGTTTTTAGGATTTTGATATAACTATATTAAATTTATTATATAATTTT
>CAZHPS010000223.1:0-10677 GCA_964534335.1 uncultured Desulfobacterales bacterium | reverse complement strand
TATGAAATTATTATGTTTGTGAAGTATTTTTCAGAAAATTACCGGACTATTGATGATAAAATTCCCTCAAAAAAAATCAGAGGAGGAACATATCATGGGAGCGCATAAAAAATATGAAGTTTCACTGACCGGTGTTCAGAAGGGGCACCTTGAAAAATATATCCGCACCGGAAACGGAAAATCTGCCCGTAAGATTGCGGGGGCAGGGATTCTTCTGCACTGCGCCGATGGCAGAACATATGAACACACAGCGGAGTCTGTAAAAGTCTGTCAGACAGCAGTATGCAGCACCGTAAAGCGTTTTGCCGAAAACGGACTGGATTTTGCTCCTGAGGGCAGACCTTTTCCCGGAAAACCTCCCAAACCTGACGGTAAAACCCGGGCAGCCATGACAGGCGCTGCCTGTTCGGATCCGCCTGAAGACCGCAATCCGGATGAACCGAAAATATGCTTCGGTGAAAAACCTTGTCAGCTCACGGACCATGCTGCCGCCCCTCTGCCCCCGGAACCCGGTATGCCGCAGCGGACTGATTACCATTATAAACGCTGCGGTGTATGCAGCATTCTGTGTGCTGCGGAACCGGAAACGGGAAAACGCCCGGTCAGAATCACAGAGCACCGCACCCGTCAGGATTATGCCCGGTTTATGAAGGAACTGTCCGGCCTTTATCCCGGTGTAAAAAAATCCGGCTGGTGCAGGATAATCTCAGCACCCATTCCGGAGGTTCTTTTTATGAAACCTTTGATGCGGAAACCTCTCACAGTCCTGTCAGCAGATTTGAGTATCATTTCACACCCAAAAAGGCAGGCCGGCCCAATATGGCTGAAATTGAACTTTCAGCACTGTCAAAGTTCGGTCTTGCCCATTCTTCTCTGGCCGAGGAGAACGGTGGCCATTGCCCGGCGGGTAATGGCCTTGAGTGCATACTGATACAGATATTCCAGAGGTTCGGCCCGGTCTGTGTAAACCTCCTCCGGTGTAATCGGGCGGATGGACCAGGGGCATGGTCTGGTTCGGATTCATGGGAAAACTCCTTTTTGCAAGCAGATGAAAAGCGGGATGGGTCAGATTTTTTGCAGCTCAGTAAAAACAGACAATCCGGAATTCTGACATAAGCAGGTCAATATTAAATTTTCAGGTATAAAATTTTCATAAAGACCTGATTTTTCAGAAAAATCAGGTCTTTATGATTGAAAGCAGTTGGATACACGAAAGTCTTTTTCAAATCACATTAATGACATTTTAGCCAGCCAAGCCACACTTTTTTGCACCAGTTTTCCGTTCAGAAAAATGTTTATCACCTCGTTATCAGTGGCAAGTTTTTTTATTTCTGTACGGGCATTTTCATCAGCCACAGGCCCTGCCGCCCATGCGGCAAGTCCCCGGTGAAAGGGATCTGCTGATTTCAGAAAAGGCAGCAGCCAGGGCAGTGCATCGGCAATCAGCGCAGGCCGGGCATGGGAAAGCCTGCCAATGCCCCAGAGCAATCCGCGCTGCAATATCTCATGCTCAAGAAAATTCCCCTCTTCACACGCGTAAGAGGTGAGAATGCGGTGAAATTCATTCGCGAGTTTTTCATTGCGTGCTGTGATTTCCCCCATAGCCTCAGGCGATCCCCATCCAATGCCGCCGGACTCGTCATTGAGACTCCACATAAGGCGGCGCATGACCACGCGAGCGGATTCCATATCACCGGATTTTGCCATGCCATCCACCACCGCTCCCATTGCTGTAACCGCGTGCCAGCGGATGATTTCCTCCTGGTGAAAAAAATGTGAAAAAAGCGGGCCGATAAGCTGCTTTGCCGGATACCGGCATATCTCCTCCAGCCCTTTTTCCAAGTCACTGATATGCAGCAGGGACAGAACTTTCTTCTTCAGCATCCTGCTGCTGTTTTTTTTTGCATCCACAATGTTCCTCCGCATTTTGAGATCAGAATCTGTTTCCATTCCAATCACTGATTATCGATTTTGGCAGTGGGTCATACCGATTTTCCATTGGTTTTATACAATACGGATGCAAACCCGGAGGAGTGCAAAAATTAAGAGGAGCGGTTTTCTGCACACACAGAACCGCGAAAAAAACTGCCAGTATTGTATAAAATCAATGGCGATTTGGTATCAGATCCGCTGATAATATCATCCCTTCCGGGACTCTGATTTGTTTTTTTATGTTTTTCTATAATAATGTCAATTCGTTCTGATTTTCCCGGTTTGAAGTCAGCGGACAGATCAGCGGATTTGACCCACTGCCATTTATTCCTTTTTATCTTATATAAATCCGGCAAAAGCAAGTTTTTTCTGTTTTTCAGAGATTCCGTTACCCATCTTTCGGGGAACAGGAAGCCGGAACCGCAAAAAAAAATTTTCACTCCGGAACTGATCCCAAACCGATCTTGGAACTCACAGATTCAGGGCAGACAGAGTATTCGTACCTGTAATACCAATTCTCCACTGATTTGATGCAATACCGTCAGTTTTTCCGCAGTTGGGTGTATGCAAAAAACCGCTCCGCTTGATTTTTGCACTCCTCCGGATCAGCTTCAGTTCAATGGAGAATCAGTATAATAAAATAACTTGATCAAATTTTGTATTTATTGTATTAAGAATTGTGCAAAATGGCAACTTAAATAAAATTCGGGAAAAATTCAGCAAAATAAGTAAGTCAGCATAAATTTCCGGATATAAAGTTTACAGAAAAATCCGGTTTTTTGCACACGCTCAACCCCGGAAAAACTGACAATACTGTATCAAATCAATGGTGGATTGGTATTAAGTAAGGTTCCATAAATTTTCGGGCATAAAATTTTCAGAAAAACCGGATTTTTCCGAAAAAATCCGGTTTTTTGAATACACGAAAATTTTTGTTTGCCTGCTTATCCAAAGCAGCAGGAGTTAGCGGGCAACTGTCCGGGAAAGAATCAAATAAAGCAGATTTGGACACCATGGTTCAACCGCCGGCATTGCGGAGACCCTGAACCGCGATTGAGCCTGGGCAGCAAAACTACATGAAATTTATCGGAAAAATTTAATAAAACGGATCAGGAAGTGAATCACAGTATCGTGTCGGGAACATTGAAATTCTTAACGGGGGCATTATGAAATTCAGAGAAAGTCTGCAGACAAAAATCATCTTTCTGGCAGGTGTCTGCCTGCTGATTCTCGCGGCAGTCATCATCTCTTATTCTGCCCGTGCCATGAAAACCGGCGCGGAAACTGCAAGAGACTCAGCCATCCGGGATGCACAGCAATACGCGGGCGCGGTTGCGGAAAAGCAGGTCAATTTTATCCGGAACAAACTGGAAGGCGCGCTCAACACTGCCCGGACATTGGCGCAAACCTTTTCCGGTCTCAAAGCAGAAGGCCGGCAGATGGACAGGGAAGATGCCAGCATCATAATGAAAACTGTGCTGGCCGGAAATCCGGAGTTTGTGGGCATCTGCACGGCATGGGAACCCAACGCGTTTGACGGTTTGGATGCCCAGTATGCCAATAAAAAAGGACATGACCAGACCGGCAGATTAATTCCCTACTGGAACCGGGGAGAGGATGGCGCAGTTGTCCTGAGTCCGCTGGAGGAGTATGAGACATCGGACTGGTATGTGCTTCCCAGACAGAGCAGACGCGAACACATCATGGATCCCCTTATTTATCCAGTGCAGGGAAAGCCGACTTTGATGACTTCCCTGATTGTTCCCATTATGGTCGACAAAACCTTTTACGGAATCGCCAGTGTGGATCTGCGTCTGGATACCCTGCAGAAGATGGTGGATGACACCAAAAATCTGTATGAGGGCGCGGGACGGATTTTTATGATCAGTCACAGCGGCACAATTGCGGCTGTGACCGGAAAACCGGAACTGGCCGGAAAATCTCTGGATGAATCCGGGCTGAAAAAGGAACTGGGAAATATAAACAGTTCTGATGCAAAGGTGGAAATCAGCGGAGACAGTCTGCAGACCATGATTCCTCTGCCGGTTGGCAGTACCGGTACGCCCTGGCTGGTGAAAATCATCATTCCTTTGGAAAAAATAACAGCAGCAGCAGATGCGCAGATGCTCCGGACAAATGCTGACATATGGAAAATGATCATCATGGGAATTTTCTGCACGTTTGCTGCGCTGTTCCTTCTGGGACTGGCAACCCTGCGGATTACCCGGCCCATCCGGCAGATTGTGGAAACAGCCGACGCGATTGCACGGGGAGATTTCAGCAGGGAAATCAATATTTCCCGAAATGATGAAGTCGGACTTCTGGCAAATTCCTTCCGGAACATGCAGCAAAGCATCGCGCTGGTTCTCAGAGAAACAGACAGTCTGACACAGGCTGTCCGGGAAGGCAGTCTGGACGTCCGGGGAGATGCACAAACGCATTCCGGAGACTGGGGTAAACTTATTGCAGGCATCAACCGGGTGATTGAGGCATTTGTAAGACCCATTGTGATGACAGCCAAAACAGTGGATCAGATTGCACGGGGCAGTATTCCGGAAAAGATAACAGATGAATACAGGGGGGATTTCAACAATATCAGAAACAATCTCAACGGTCTTATCGATGCCATGAATGAAACCGCGCGGATAGCAGAAGACATTGCAGCAGGAAATATGCTGACACAAGTGAAGGAAAGATCCGAAGATGACCGTCTGATGAAAGCCATGAATATCATGATTATAAGACTGAAAACTGTTCTGGGGGAAATAGAGGAACTGATCCGCACTGTTCAGGAAGGCAGACTGGACGCGCGGGGCAATGCAGATGCGTATGAGGGAGTATGGCATGAACTTATCACCGGCATCAATTCCCTGATTGATGCTTTTGTTTCACCGATCAATGTCACTGCCGCATATATTGACCGCATTGCCAAAGGCGATATTCCGGAAAAAATCAGCGAAAATTACAAAGGGGATTTCAACCGGATCATCGGCAATCTCAACCGGTGCATTGATTCTGTCAGGGGGCTGGTGACAGAGACGATGATGCTGACAGAATCCGCTGCGGAAGGCAGACTGGAAAGCAGGGGAAATGCGGAAAAATTCGGCGGGGATTATGCCCGTATTGTGCAGGGAATCAACAACACGCTGGATGCGGTCATCGGCCCCCTGAACATGGCTTCCGAATACATGTCCCGCATTTCAGAAGGGGATTTTTCCCAACCCATTGCAGATGAATACAAAGGCGATTTCAATCAACTGCGCAACAGTATCAATCAGCTTGTCACCAATCTGCATGGCACTGTGAATGTTGCTGAAAAAGTGGCAGCAGGCGATCTGAATGTGCAGGTCAGCATTCTCTCGGAAAAAGACAGCCTGGGCAAATCCCTGTCCCTGATGGTCACAACGGTCAAATCCATTGTCAGCAATATCAATGAACTCACAGATGCTGCTTTGGCAGGGCAGCTCCGTATCCGGGGTGATGCAAACCGTTTCGGAGGGGAATACGGACGAATCATCCGGGGTGTCAATGCAACGCTGGATGCCGTGACCGGCCCTCTGAACATCACAGCCGATTATGTGGATCGGATTTCCAAAGGCCGTCTGCCGGAAATCATACGGGATGAATACAAAGGGGATTTCAATGAGATACGCAAAAATATCAATATGATGATTGAAAATCTCACCCGTTTTGCCACTCATACCCTCAAAGCAGCAGAACGGGTCGCGGCAGGAAGTGAGCAGTTAAGCGCGGGCGCAGGGCAGGTTTCCCAAAGCACGGCTGTTCAGGCGGCCAGCATTGAGCAGATTTCCAGTTCAATGGAAGAAATGAGCGCGATGGTGAACCAGAATGCGGACAATGCAAGGGAAACAGCGTCCATTGCAGGAGAGACTGCTCTGCATACACAGGAAGGCCGGAAAGCATTGGAGGAAACCGTAAAAGCCATGAAAAGCATTTCTGAAAAAATCATGGTGGTGGAGGAAATCGCGCGGCAGACCAATATGCTGTCACTGAATGCGGCCATTGAGGCCGCGCGTGCCGGAGAGCATGGAAAAGGCTTTGCCGTGGTGGCTGCTGAAGTGCGCAAACTTGCGGAAAAAAGTCAGAAAGCAGCCAAATCCATCAACAGTCTCTCGGTTACAAATCTGGCAATATCGGAAAAAGCCGGAAAAATACTAGAACAGATGTTTGGCGGAATTCAGAAAACAGCGGAACTGGTGCAGGAAATCAGTGCGTCCAGTGCGGAGCAGGCCGGGGGCATTGTGCAGGTGAACAAGGCCATTCAGCAGCTCGATCAGATTATCCAGCAGAATGCGGCATCTGCCGAGGAAATGGCCTCCGCGAGCCGGGACTTTTCCTCACAGGCCGAACACCTGCTCCGAACAGCATCATTTTTTGACATATCTGAAAAACAGCAGGTAAAAACAGCGGATGCCCATCTGGAATACAGCAGGAAAGAAAAACATGACGGCAAATCCAAAATTCGCGACAGCGAGTACGGGATAAAAAGGAAAGCAGGAGAACTCGTGCCGGAGGAAGACATTTATCATGGAAAAACTGCAACTAACATGGGGAGCAGAACTGCCATTCATCTGGATGTGCATGAAGCGGAAAAGGAAGATGAGTTTGAGCGGTATTGAAGAAATCCAAAGAAAACAGCAAATTCTTTGTCAGTTTTGATTTTGTGCGTTTTAACCGCAAAGGGCGCAACATCTGCACTTACCACTGCTTTATTTCACTTAAAATTGCAGGTCGGATTAGCGACAGCGTAATCCGACATCCTGACTCAGAAGATTTGATGGTACAGCCGCGAATTGCACGAATGAAACGAATTATGGTTTGTGCATTCGTGCAGATTCGTGTTATTCGCGACTGTTTAAACTAAGTAAGATTCCATAAATTTTCTGGCATAAAATTTTCAGAAAAACCGGTTTTTCCCAAAAAATCCGGTTTTTTGAATACATGAAAACTTTTGTTTGCCTATTTATCATCATAAATACGGATTGCCATGAAATCAGATACCAGCCTTCACAAAACACTGTTTTTCAGTATGCTGCTTACAGCCTTTCTGTCCATCGGCGGGCTGGAGTGTTTCCGGATGTTCCAGGAATATCAGGAATACAGAGAAGAATACCGGATGCTGAAAGAAAATTATGTGAATACCCGGAAAGAGCGGATTAGAGAAGATGTCGAACATGTTATCAGTTATATCGGGTATATGCGGAGCACTGCCGGAGAAAAACTGAAACAGAATATCCGCATCCGGGCTGATGAGGCCATTGCTGCTGCGGAAAATCTGTATGAAAAATACCGGGAAAGCAAAACCACGCAGGAAATTGGGGAAATCATCAGAGAAGCTCTCCGTCCCATCCGCTTCAGTCAGGGAAGGGGATATTATTTTGTGTATGATATGGCGGGAAACAATGTTCTCCTTCCCTTTTCTCCTGAAATGGAAGGAAAAAACCTTTGGGATCTGCGCGACAGCAAAGGGCTTTACACCATCCGCAGATTTATTCAGATCATTCGTGAACAGGGAGAGGGGTATCTGACATGGCACTGGTACAAGCCCGGCAATACCGGACATATGTCTGAAAAAACAGGTTTTGCCAAATATTTCGCTCCTCTGGACTGGTGGATAGGCACAGGTGACTATACAGAGGATGTGGAAAAAGACATACAGAAGGACGTGCTGGCATGGATCAACCGGGTTCGTTTCGGAGAGGATGGATATGTTTTTGTATATACCTTTGATGCCATTACCCTTGCCCATTGCAAACCGGAAAATATCGGCTTAAGCCAGTGGGATTTCACTGACAGCAGGGGCGTAAAGATTTTGCAGGAACTCATCCGCATCTCTCAGCAGAAAGACGGGGGATATCTGGAATATACGGGAACCATCCGGCCCAGTACCGGACAGTCTGCCTTAAAAGTCAGTTTTGTGCAGTCTGTTCCGGACTGGAAATGGATGATCGGAACCGGTGTATATATAGATGAAATTGAGAAGATTCTCGCGGAAAAACAGAAAGACACTGAAAAGGAAATCCGGAGACATCTGTTTTTTTCTGTTCTGATTTTCATCTGTCTGCTGCTTACAATCCTTGTTTTTTCCGCGTATATTTCAAAAAAAGTACGAAAAAACTTTGATGTTTTTTCCTCATTTTTCGAAAAAGCTGTAAATGAATACATTCCTATCAAAAATGAGGAACTCTCTTTTTCGGAATTCAGGCGTCTGGCTGCTTCGGCCAACAGGATGATTGAGGAGCGGAACAGGGTTGAAGCAACGCTGAAAAAAATGGAGGAGGAACTGCAGAGATCCAAAAAAATGGAATCGCTCGGACTTCTGGCCGGAGGCGTGGCCCATGATCTCAACAATGTGCTGTCCGGGACAGTGAGTTATCCTGACCTGCTTCTGATGGAAATACCCGAAGACAGTCCCCTGCGGAAACCGGTGCTGACCATAAAAAAATCCGGTCAGAAGGCTGCCGCTATTGTGCAGGATTTACTGGCTCTGTCCCGCGGAGGAATTCACCAGCAGGAAGTGGTGAATCTGAACAGAATCATCACGGATTGTCTGGAAAGTCCGGAACACCGGGCATTGATCTGTCATCATCCCCATATCAGCGTGATTTCCCGTCTGGAACCTGATCTGCTCAATATCCGGGGATCATGCGCGCATCTGAAAAAAGCTGTGATGAATCTGCTTTCCAATGCCGCAGAATCCCGGAAAGACGGAGGAATCATCACCATTTCCACAGAAAACCGTTATATTGACCGGCCTCTGCAGGGATATGACACCATCAGGGAAGGGGATTATGCTGTACTCCGGGTTGAGGATCAGGGGCCTGGCATATCTTTGGAAGATATGGATCAGATATTCGAGCCTTTTTATACAAAAAAAATCATGGGACGCAGCGGGACAGGTCTGGGCATGGCTGTGGTATGGGGAACTGTTCATGATCATGGCGGATATATCCATGTGGAAAATCTGAAAGAAAAAGGCACGGCCTTTGAACTTTATTTTTATGTCACCAGAGAGGAAACTGCGGACAGGGCTCAGATTCCGGTAAGCATTGCCGAATACTGCGGAAATGGAGAGCAGATTCTGGTGGTGGATGATATGGAAGATCAGTGTGAGATCGCCAAACTGATGCTGAAGAAACTCAGATACAGGGTGCATACGGCAGGGGGAGGCGAAGATGCCCTGCAATGGCTGAAGGAAAATACAGCGGATCTGGTGATTTTGGATATGATTATGGATCCGGGGATTGACGGACTGGAAACCTATAAAAGGATGCTCCTGATCCGTCCGGGACAGAAGGCTGTTCTTGCCAGCGGTTTTGCCGAAACCGACCGGGTAAAGGCAGCAAAAGAACTGGGCGCGGGATGCTATCTGCGGAAACCCTATACCCTGGAAAGCATGGGAAAGGCTGTGAAAGAGGAACTGGGCAGGAATAGGGATTAGGGTATGGGGAATAGGGATTATGGGCAGGGAGGCAGAAACTGGTGTTATGTTTCTGCCCTTAATTCCTGTCATCAACTCCTATACCCTAACCACTATACCCCAATCCTGACACCTTTTTAAAAAAAACATTTGACAAAATATCTGAACTGTACTAAATAGTAACAATTACTGATAAATTATAATTGTCTGATTTTATTGATAAATCTGTTTTATGCCAAAATGGCTTGGGGAAACAACAAAAATCTTTCCATGAAGGGAGAAAAACGAATGGCAGTTGAAAAAGTGGAGAAAAAAGTCGTAGCCAAGAAAAAAGATGAGGATGCACCTGCATTCAACATCAGTGATGTAACTATCAGCGCGTCCACCGCACAGATGCTGGCAAAAGCCCGCAGAGACGGTGTGGAAACCGCATTTGACCGTGCCGCATCCATGAAAGCCTGTCCCATCGGATCTGAGTCTGCATGCTGCAAGATCTGTTTTATGGGACCCTGCCGCCTCAATGCCAAAGACCCCTACAGCAAAGTGGGCGTCTGCGGAGCCACCATTGACACCATTCAGGCCAGAAATTTCGCACGTTTTGTTGTTGGCGGCTGTGCAGCGCATACCGACCACGGCATGGGAATGCTGGAACTTTTCCGGGAAGTGGTCAACGGCCATATCACAGAATACCAGATCAAAGATGTGCGGAAACTGGAGCAGGTCGCGCAGTCCATTGACATTGAAACCGAAGGCAAAACCACCCAGCAGATAGCCGAAGAACTTTACAAACAGTTGGAAGCCACCTATACACAGGTGGAAGGTGAAATTCCCTTTGCCAAACGGGTTCCGAAAAAAACCCTGGAAACCTGGCGGAAACTGAATTTCGTTCCCAGAGGCGCCATGCGGGAAATCATGGAAACAATGCACCGCACCCATATGGGCGTGGATCAGCATTATGAAAACATTGCCCAGCAGTTCAGCCGTACCGCACTTTCAGATGGCTGGGGCGGTTCCATGGTTGCCACAGAAATTTCCGACATTCTCTACGGCACGCCCAGACCCCTGGCTGTTGAAACCGACATGGGTGTTCTGAAAGCAGACCATGTGAATATCATTGTTCACGGTCATGAACCCAATATGTTTGAGTCCATGCTGGTATCCTGCCAGAACCCGGTTCTTGTCAAAGCAGCCAAAGATGCAGGAGCCAAAGGCATCAACCTGGGCGGTATGTGCTGTTCCGGTGCGGAAATGATGTCCCGTCACGGCGTACCCCATGTTGGCAACTTCATGTCCACAGAGGCTGT
>CAZHPS010000222.1:0-10688 GCA_964534335.1 uncultured Desulfobacterales bacterium | reverse complement strand
TCAATGGTTTTCTGCGCGCAGGTTTTGCAGTAACCCAGCTTGTTGAGCATGGTATCCACCATGCGGTCATAGAGTTTCTGGTTTTCCTCATTGGTGCGGTTTGCCAGCGCGCCGATAAGACTGCCCGCGCCCGCGATGTCGGATTTCAGGCGCACATCAGTCACTGCCTTGACCAGTTCCAGATTGTCCATGAAATCATAATCCGGATTTACGGAAATCTTCTGCCCGTAAATCTTGCGGATGGAAGTGCGGAAACTTTCCCGCTGTTCTGTGGTTTTCAGTCCCAGCCTTTCTTCCACGCTCTGAATATAGCGTTCATCAATCTTCAATGCCCGGAGTTCACCGCTCTGGGGATCTTTGTATTTCCACATCTTGTCGGGCCCCAGATTTTCCGCATCAATGCCGATGATCATATTCACATAGTTCATGACATCCTTGCGGATAGCCAGAGGTTCGTCCATATACGCATTGAACATTTCCGTCATAATGCGTTCCCGGTACAGTCCCTTGCCGGTTTTGATGTCTTCCAGATATTTTGTCCGGTCATTCGCGTCCGGCACATAATCCAGAATCACCCGTTCCAGGGTTTTGAAAATATCGTAGGCAAACATGCACTTGCCTTCATTGGTTTCAGAGCTTTCAATAAGCAGCTGCAAAGCCCGTCCCAGATTGCGCTGTCCCAGTCCTTTCTGACCGAAGCGTTTGACAATGTCCGGATTCTGGTTCAGGGTGTCAATCACCTCTGCCAGCGTTTTGATGCTCTTTTCTCCCGCGACTTCACCTGCCGCGAGTTTCATGGTTTCCACAGGTGTGAGTTTTTCCGAATACGGGAGCCGGGTCAGCACAACAGACACCGAGGCAGCATAATTGAGATTGGGATCCTGATGCAGACTTTCCCGGTTGATGGTGGTGCGGGGCTCGGTGCCAATGGTGTAAGCCGTGAGATCCTTCTGCAGTTTGTAGTTGGTATTGTGGGAAACATAGCAGATGCGGCAGCGATCCACAATCGGAGCTTCCTCTTTTTCCGCAAGAAAGCGGTTGAATTCCGAGTTGTTGCTGGTTGCAATGATCAGCGTGTCAATGGGCCATTTGAAACCGTCAATCTCAATGTTCCGGTTCTGAATCACGCCCAGATAGACCTGCACCAAATCCTTTTTGTTTTTGAAAATTTCATCACTGAAATGAATGCCGCCTCCGGCCACCCGTGCCAGTGCGCCCCGTCTCAAATCAAAGCGGTAGGGATTGTTGGTGTCTGTGATATGGAGCAGCCGCTGAATGGATTCCTCACCCAGCAGATCCACCGCAGACGAGGTGATTTTGTCTTTTGCCGGATATTTTCCGGTCACGGTTCCCAGACTTTCCATAAGGGGGACAGGAATAATTTCAATAAATTCAAACATCTTTTCCAGATCGCCGTTGCAGTGATTTCGGATGTCATTCCAGATATAACCGCTGCACGCGCCCAGGGGCCGGTAATTGTCATATATCTTTTCCAGTTGCTGATCCGTGAATCCGATTTCCTTTGACAGCCAGGTTCTGGTTTCATTTGGATCATCAAAGAGATTCATGGCCAGCATCATGGGGTCTTCATAGGTCTGGGATTCAATAAACCTGATTCTGCCGTAAGTTCCCAACTGATCAATATGATTGAATTTAAAGCTGTATTTCCGGTTTTCCGGCCTGGAGAGAAACGCGCGGTACCGGGAGCAGAGCAGTTCCACAAAAAAGGTTTTGCCGTTTCCCGGTTCCCCGACCAGCACATAGGCCATTTCCGCTGACGACCCGCCTTCTGCAGCATCCTTGACATAGGAAACAAAACTGTTGATTTCATCGTATATGCCGATGACATGCTTTTTGCCTGTACGGAATATGCTGAAATCATAGGTTGTCTTTCCGTTTACCACAACTTTGCTGATGTCGCTTTCCAGAATCATGCGGGCCACACCCTGAAAAGCATTCTCAAAACAGCGTGTTCCCTCTTTTACGGCCTGCATATGGTCGCGAAGAGTTTCATTTTTATGAACAGTCATTTTTTACCTCCCCTGTAGTGTTCTGTCATGTCTGAAAATGTAGGTTGGGTTGATTTTCCAATTTTTTTCAAAAAATTGGAAAATCAACCCAACAATTCTGAAATCAACTCACAAAAACAAACTTGACAAAGTAGTAGGTTTATGAACGAAGAACAGGAATCTTCCAACAGACTTTCTGTTTATGGCGTATTTTGGGAATCATTGCTTTTTTTTGTCTTTTTATCAACAGATTTTTTCAGATTCCCCTCTGTTTTTTCAGACTGATCCGGATCAGATTTGCGGATTCTGTTTTCAGACAGATCCACATAGGCCGGATCAATATCATATCCCACATAATTTCGCCGGTTTTTGAATGCAGACAGGCAGGTTGTGCCGCTGCCGCAGAAGGGGTCCAGAACAGTGTCTCCCTCAAATGTATACAACTGAATCAGGCGATGGGGCAGTTCTTCGGGAAAGGGCGCGGGATGACCGATTTTTTTTGCCGAAACAGCCGGAAACTCCCAAACACTTTTTGTCCATGCAATGAATTCCTCCCTGCTTATGGTGCTTACCCTTTTTTCCTTTTTCCGGGAAAAAGAATCTTTGGAAAAAACAAGAATATATTCATGTATATCCCGCAGAACCGGATTGGATGCCGACATCCAGCTTCCCCAGGCAGTGGAAGGGCTGGCACTGGAAGATTTGTTCCAGATAATTTCCCCGCGCATAAGATAACCAATATCCAGCATATCCGCAATAATATAACTGTGCAGAGGAATATAGGGTTTTCTGCCCAGATTGGCAATATTGATGCAGGCCCGTCCGCCTGTGACCAGCACCCGGTGGGTTTCTCTGAATACGTTTTTCAGCAGATTCCTGTATTCCTCCAGAGACAAATCCTCATCATAATCCTTCTGCACATTGTAAGGCGGTGATGTCACCATGAGATGCACACTGCAGTCAGGCAGTTCATCCATGTGTTCTGCGGATTTGCAGAAAATCCGGTTGCTGTTTTCCGTATGAACAGGATTTTCAATATACTGAACCTTTTCCCCGGGTTTTTTGCCATCATAAAGTCTGCTGTTGTAAAATTTTTCAGAATCATGGTTGATTCTTCCCGAAGTCCCAAAGGAACTGGTTTGGGTTCCGCTGCGTTTGTACTGTTTTGCCATCGGCGTTCCTTTTCATACAAAAGAGAGTTTTTCAGTATTTTCACTGTGAGCTGCATGGAGATCTGTTCATAATTAAAGCACTGCTGAAGTATCATCATCCTGTTCAATCCGGGGTGTATCAAACAATGTCAGAGAATCTGTTGTTATAAATACCTGACTGAGTTCTTCCGTGTTCAAAAAATCAATGGCTTCACGGACTGATGCAAAATCTGTGCGTTTGACTTCACCGAAATTGGAATGCAGTTCAACACTTACACTTTCAATTTCTCTTTTTGCAGAATTATCCAAAACAGCCATGATCGTGGCTGCCAACTCTTTTTCTATCAGAGAGATCATTTTTTCCCCGATTGAATACTTTTCCCTGTCAGTCAACTGTGTATATCTGTTCCATGCTGTTTCTGCCATGTCCCTGTCTTTTTCGCCCCATCCGAAATCAATGCCGTATCCTGACAGAAATGTACAGATTCTCTCAAACGGAATAAGAAACACATTAATATCAAAACTTTTTATCATTGCCAGTGAGGAGGAACTCCAGTTGCCTGCCAGTACAGCTATTGAGCTTCTGATACTCCGGTAACGTCTTCTCACTGCCGGATGCGCAGTGCAAAGCCAGCTTACCTCGGCTCCGTTATGATTTTTGTATCTGATATATTTGCATTCAAACAGAATAAGCGGCTGCACGGATTCGTTTGCTATCACCGAGTCAATATTGTATTCCGTGCAGGAACTGTCATACAGCAGCAGTTTCTTTTTGCCGGATATTTTTTCTCCTGAATAAAGAAAATGATAACCTGATTCTGCACACAGCTTTGAGAGAAAAGCGTTCAGGGCAAGTTCCATCTGCGCTCCGATGGCTTCCCCAATGGCACTTCCCGGATTCTGAATATTTTTTTTCACCTGTCAGTCCTTTATAAGTGTGACAACCGATTCTCTGAGCATAACATCATGTCTCTGAGGATTTTTTTCCATTTGCCGCCGCGTTCCCGCAGTATTTCAGTCTTATAGTCAGAAAAACCAATGCCAAGAGCAATTTCACCGATAAATCTGTCTGTGGGGATATAAACTCCGTATGGAGCGGAATCTCCCAGCACATAAACCGCTTTTTTGTTTCTTTTCAGTACTCTGAAAACATCTTTGATATTTGAGTGAATATCATTGAAATAACCTGCCACAAGAAAATCATAGCTTTTTTTTCCGCCTTTTATCAAACGCAGACCAGCCAGCTTTTCAACAGATTCATTCAGATATTCATATACTTTCGGACAGTCATTCATCAGATCTTCTGAAAGAATGTAACGGGGATCATTTCTTGTGATTTGTGTTGTTGCAGAAGTCATCAGTCTGGAACGCACATTTTGACTTATATCTCCCCATGTTCTGGCTTCTCCGAAAAAGTACATTTCAAGTCTTGTCCGATCTGCATAATCAAAATTGTTCAAATATGGCGGAGAGGTAAAAACATGGTCAACAGTTTCATCCTCAATAATACCAAATGTGTTTCTTGAATCATGGTTATACAGCTTATGCCGGCATTTTTTGTAATTTTCTCCGGATTCTGCAATGGCAGAATCAATATCTGAAATCATTTTGTTAATCTGTTTTCTGAATTCTGTCCATACATCTTTATTGGAAGATGTTGATTTCAGTTTGTTGGGGGCCACATAAGGCCATCCTGTAGCTGCCGTTGACACCTGACGCAGCAGGGCAGTCAGAGCCACATAATAAAATCTGCTTATGTCTTCGGCATGTTTCGGATTTTTTATGATATTTCTGATTAAGAGCAGATCTGACAATGTTTTTTCCTCATAGCATTTGAGAATAAGTTCAGGAAATTCTTTTTCTAAAATATGCCTGCTGTCATTATCCTGCATTTTTTTCTTTTCAGTGAAAAAACTGTTCTCTGTTTCTTTAAAAAAATCAATTATGTCTTTGGTATTTACAGACCAGTTCATTTTGCATTCGGCAATTTTGAAAACAAAAGGATGGGCTTCCATGCCATAGGAACTGATTCCCAGTTTTTTGGCAGTCAGATTTGTTGTGCCTGATCCCATAAAAGGATCATATACAACATCCCCCTTTTTTATTTGGTGCTGATGGAAACTTGATTCAACTGCCTTATAAGAAAATCCGGCAGGATAGGTAAACCAACTGTGAACAGGGGCTTTGAGGCTGTCTTTGAATGTTCCCCATTCTGAATGGGAAAGATTTGTTTCCGCTCCGCCGTCCCCAAAAAATAAAAGTTGTGATTTCATAATATTCTCTTTTTATTGGTATGTTAAATGTGATTATAACAGGCAGAAATTGCATCATGCTGTTTTGAACATGCCTGCATTTTCTGCCAGTTTTTCCGCGCTGGACGCATTCTGCTGGGTGATTTTGTCCACATCATTGATTTTTGCGGCAATCTGTGAAATTCCCAGTGACTGTTCACCTGATGCTGCGGCAATTTCATCTGTGAGTTTAGCAATCCCGGCTGCCACCTCAGAAAGTTCTGTGAACGCTCCGTTTACTGAATTCAGAATGCCGGAACCATCTTTTATCTTTTTCACCATACCTTCAATCAGAACCGAGGTGCTGCCTGATGCTTCCGCAGTTTTCAGGGCAAGGTTTCTGACCTCGCCCGCGACAACTGCAAATCCTGCACCGGATTCACCGGCCCTGGCTGCCTCAACTGCCGCATTAAGGGCCAGCAGATTGGTCTGGAACGCAATTTCATCTATGGTTTTGATAATCTTTGATGTTTCCTCACCGGCCAGTGAAATGTCTTTCATGGAGGCTGTCATGCTGTTTACGGAATGCCCTGCTTTTGACACAATCTCTCCCGCTAGTTTCATCATTTCATTTGCCTGTGCTGCACTGTCCGCATTTTTTTCGGTCATGGAAGACATTTCTTCCAAAGAGGCTGAAATTTCCTCAACTGCTGCTGCCTGCTTCATGGAATCCGCAGACAACTGCCGCGAGGAAATCACCACCTGCGCGATATTATTCCCCATTTTTTCGCAAATATCATTTACGGCATGGCTGATCATGGCTATTTCATTCTCTTTTCCCGTGTTTATCCTGTGACGCAGATCCCCTTCTGCAATGTGCTGCAGTGTAGCTGTAATGGTATTGAATGAATTTATCAGTGAATTGATAAATCTGAAGGATACTGCCAGTATAATCAGTCCCCCTGTCAAAAAAAATATCCACAGCAGCTTTGTTGTAATAGAATAGGCAAATGCAGCAAGTCTGGCAGAATAATCGGAAAAAATATCGCCTTTTATCTTGAATATTTCTGCAAATTCAAAAATCCTGTCCAGCACTTCCTTATCCCCGGTTTCCTGATATTTGTATATAAGTGGCATGTATTTTTCAAAATCCTCAAATGTTCCCTGCCACTGATTTATCAAAACCTTCACATATTCATGACTTCCCAGCAGTCCGATCAGCCGGATTACCCCAAGAGATTCCCTGTAACTGCAGGAAGTAAAGACCGCATCCATCTGCTTTGCCAGTTCTTCCCTGTTTACGGGTTTTCCTTCCGCTACAGCCTTCATCTGCGGCCCGATTCGGTTAATGCTGTATCCCTTTTCCAGATTCCTGACAGCCTGACGGAAAATATCGGGATCACCGCTTATGATAAATTTGTTGAAATATTTGAAACCGTTCAGGTTTGCATCCAGCCATTCCCTTTCCATCCGCACGATGACAAGAATTTCATTTTCCACATAAATGATATATGTCCCGGCCAGCACTAGAATCAGCGCAAGAGCAAAAGGCATGAGCATGAGAGCAGTGATTTTCTTTCTGACAGAACCGCTGAGACAAAATATCAGTTTTTTCAGAATACTGTGTTTCATTATCCTGTATCCTTCATCCTTCCGTTCTTTTATGACAGTCATGGGTTTTCCCTTTTGCAAAGAGGGATTTATTCGCATGAAAGTTCCATTTTTCCGCTTGACACTGATGATTCACTGATATAGAATATCAGAGATATATTTCCTAAATAACATGTTCTTTTTCCCTTATCAAGGAAAATTTTCCCCCTGACTTCATCCTGGGTATCAGGAAAATTATAAAGGAAGAGAATGAATCAAGTGAAACTGAGCCAATATCTGTCTTTTCTGTTTTGGCAGTGGTTCAAATCTGCTGACAGGTCTTTCATCTGACCGCAGAGTGACGCAGATTTTCTTTGCAGCCACGGGTTAAAAAATGCTGCTCAGCGGATTTGACACACTGCCTCATTTTATATATAGACTTTCAGAAAATGTTTGTCTGAAAAACCCTAAGGGTTTCCAAAACCCTTAGGGTTGCGGGGAACAGTCTTTTTCTTAAAAACTATAGCATTTCAGATAAGTAAGGTTCCATAAATTTTCGGGTATAAAATTTTCAGAAAAATCCGGTTTTTTGAATACACGAAAATTTTTGTTTGCCTGCTTAAACAGTTACAAAAGATGTGCGGGACGGGGCAGCGACAGCGTAACCCGACAATATGAAATCATTTCAGTTAATGTCGGATTACGCTGTGCTGATCCGTCCTGCTTTTGAAAATCAATTTCTGAAAATCTATAGCATTTCCGTATTTTTCCGAAAATTTTCAAGAAAGGAGAACAGCATGGAAAACACATCAGGCAGGGGGATAAAACTGGGTGTAAACGGATTTGGCCGGATTGGCAAACTCACGGTATGGCATCATGCGGCCCGGAAGTTTTTCAGCGAAATCGTGGTGAATCTGGGACGTGACGTGGGAACTTCCCTGGAAGACATTGCCCATTATACGGAAAGGGATTCCACCTACGGATGGCTGCACAATTATCTTTACGGTTTCAGTGCAAAACCGGTCATCAGCGGGCTGGATGAAAAAAACGGAATCATGTTTCTGGACGGGGTAAAAGTGCGGTTTCTGCGATCTTCCCGGAATCCTGCACAGATTGGATGGGCAGATCAGGATGTGAAACTGGTGGTGGATACCACAGGTCAGTTTCTGGATCCAACTCTGCCGGGCGATCATCCCAAAGGATCAGCACGCGGTCATCTGGAGTCCGGGGCCGACAAGGTGATTGTTTCCGCTCCCTTCAAAATTAAGGACAAAGGCCAGAACATGCCCGAAGATGCTGTCACCACTGTCATGGGAATCAATCATGAGGATTATGATCCCCGGCATCACAGAATTATTTCCAATGCCTCATGCACCACCACCTGTCTGGCCCATATGATGAAACCCCTGATCAACCGTTTTGGCCCCCGGAAAATTCTGTCTGCCTCCATGTCCACCATTCATGCAGCCACAGGTTCTCAGCAGGTGCTGGATCGTCTGCCTAAAGCCGGGGCTGCGGATCTGCGCAAAGACCGGAGCATCATGAACAATATCATCCTTACTTCCACAGGCGCGGCAAAGGCCCTGCGGCTGGTCATTCCGGAGATGGAGGAAATCGGATTCATTGCTGAATCCGTGCGCATTCCCACCAGCACCGGTTCTTTGGTGATTCTGGTGGTGAATTTTCATGATGAACTGACCGGAGGAACCATCCGCAGGGAAACCGTCAATGAGATTTACCGCCAGACTGCTGAAGAAGATACAAGAGGTTATCTCCTCTATACAGAAAAACAGAATGTTTCCTGCGACATTATCGGCTCCCCACGTGCAGCCGCCGTGATTGAGGGACATGAAACCCATACCCGGACTGCGGAAGTGACTATGGATTTGGGGACAGTGCCCGGATTGGACAAGGCTTTGCTGGGAGCAATGAAAAACACGGTCATCCGCATTCCCATCACACAGGCTGTCATCTATGGCTGGTATGACAATGAACTGGGTTCCTATGTGAACATTCTGGGCGACAGGACAGTGTCTGTTGCGGAAAGTCTGTAACAGATTTTATGCAGTCTTTCCGGAAATCAGGTTCCGCTGTCATTCCTGAGAAGCATTAATTCAGCAATTTCAGTATTGCTTTGTCAGCTTTGATTTTATGAGTTGAATTATACAGAAAAACTGGATTTTTTGGAAAAATCCGGTTTTTGCGGCTCACAGATTCAAGGCTGACAGAGTAGTATGTCCTGAATACAGACTTTCGTTTGTATGACTGTGGTGCAAAGTGGGAACTGTAACTATGAAATGGACAGCAGAAGCGGAAGAGGCCATTGGCAAAGTGCCTTTTTTCGTCCGAAAAAAAGTACGGGCCAGAGTGGAAAAAGAGGCTGCGGAAAATGGCAGAACACTTGTATCCATAGCAGAAGTGAACGCTACGCGGCAGAGGTTTCTGTCCGGTATGGCAGAGGAAATCAGGGGATACCGTGTGGAAACCTGTTTCGGTTCAGGCGGATGTCCCAACAGAATATTGGATTCCCATAACCTGATCCGCAGCCTTGAAATCATTCTGGAAAAAGAAAATTTGCTGGAATTTCTCAGATCCCGTGTGAAAGGGTCTCTGAAATTCCATCATGAATTTTCCCTCAGCATCTCAGACTGCCCCAATGCCTGTTCCCAGCCTCAAATCAGGGATGCGGGAATCATTGGGGCAGCAGTTCCCGGTGTTACAGAAGCAGAATGCACCCAATGCCAAATTTGTGTGGAAACATGCAGGGAAAACAGTATCCGTTTGGACAGGGAAAAGGGAAAACCTTCAATTAACATGGCTTTGTGCGTGCGATGCGGTCAGTGTGTGAACGTGTGTCCGTCCGGAACACTGACCACTGTGCGAAAAGGCTTCCGTGTTCTTCTGGGCGGAAAACTGGGACGCCATCCCTGTCTTGGCCGTGAACTTCCCGGAATTTACAGCATGGAGGAGGTTGCGGAAATCGTGAAGGCATGTATTGCTTTCTGGCGTGAACACAGCCGGAATGGGGAACGCTTTGCCGCTCTTTTTCAGGCTTGGGATTTTGATGTGTTTGCGGAAAAATTCTGCAAAAACTGAAACATGGAGATTTGCAAAAGCAGGAGACCGGACACTCCCTGATTGGGACTTGTCAAACAGCAAAGATGTTTTATTATTTCTTTTTCATAACAAATCTTACGCAGTTGAATTTTAACCTGTTGATTTTTGTATAGGCAAATCCTGCACTTCACAAATCGGCTTATGCAAAATCAGGCAGATGAAAACCAGATGCGTAATTTTTCTGCAAATAAGCAGGTCAGCATAAATTTTCGGGTATAATACCGAATCGCCATTGGTTTTATACAATGCAGCCGGTTTTTCTGTTTGATTACAAAGTGTTGTTTTTTTCATAAGCATATTTTCAAAAGCGGTTTGGTATAATACCAATTCGCCATTGATTTTATACAATACTGCCAGTTTTTCCGAAGTTCGGCGTGTGCAGAAAACCGGTCCGCTTAATTTTTGCACTCCTCCGGATCAGCCCCGGCCGGAAGGAAAAATATAGATTTTAAGAAAAACATTGTCATCCTGAAACCCTGAGGATTTTCAAAACCCTTATGGGTTTTTTGGACAGACATTTTCCTAAACACTACAGTACATGACCAATTTAGATTTTATGGTATCAATTCCCCTCTTGAGAGGGGCATGGG
>CAZHPS010000221.1:0-10729 GCA_964534335.1 uncultured Desulfobacterales bacterium | reverse complement strand
TTGAAAAATCCGGGTAAATCCGGAAATCCTGTGAATCCCGGTTCAGACAGTTTGTATAATCAGAATAATCAGACAAATTATCAACCGATATTGTTTTCAGACGGGTTGCTATTCCGATCAACGGATTTGACCCACTATTGACTTTTGATAATACAAAATTCAGATTGGTCGTGTACTATAGGGATTCAATAAATCCCTTCATCAGTTCCAGCACTTTTTCCCTGGCCTGAAAATGGGGAACATGTCCGCATTGGGGAATGATCTGCAGGTTTACCGGGCCTGAGACCTGACGGGCAATATCTTCCGCATGTTTTACTGTGGCGTATTCGTCATTTTTCCCCTGAATCAGCAGAAAAGGGCATTGTATATCAGGCAGAAATCTTTCAATATTCCATGTGACAAATTCTTCAGAGAGCCATGTGTCTGCCCAGCGGTAAAAAACGGCATCGGTATGTTTGCCGTGATAACGGCGGAGTTTTTCCCGCAGATTGCCTGTTTCATACATTTTTACCACTTCCCGTATGCCAGCGCTGGTGATTTCCTCATTGTAAATATGCGCAGCCTCAGTGATGATGGCTTTGATCCTGTCTTTCATCAGAGCTGCGGCAATCAGAGCAATGGAGCCGCCATCACTGTGACCGATGAGAATACATTCTCCTATGCCCCAGGCATCCAGCACAGCAGGCAGATACTTTTGGGATTCTGTCACAAGATAATCTACAGGCCAGGGGCCTTCGGGCAGCATGTCTGATTTGCCGTAGCCCCTGCGCTCATACACCAGACCCTGCATTTGCAGGGATGCGCAGAGTGTTTCGGGAAAATTCCTCCACATTTCCAGTGATCCCAGACCTTCGTGAAGAAAAACCAGAGGGGGAAAATTTCTGCTGCCGGGTTCTGCACTGATCTGTTTCACACGCACCCGAAAGTCTTTGGCGTCAACAATGAAAATCTGCTTATTTTTCAGAGATGATTTTTCCATATGCCTCAGTCAGTTTCATCACATCATTGAGATATTCCGCAGTTTCCGGAGGTATTGTCACCTCCAGCAGGGCAAATGCCTTTTCTGCATTCATCTCCTGCAGAGGATAGGTGCTGATAAGATTCCGCAGTCTGCCCGGCCCCCAGTTATAGGCACAGACGGCAATATAACGGTTTTTCTTTTTATCCTGAATATCTCTGAAATGCCGGGTTTTCAGCAGGTGATAGTAGGCTGTTCCCAGCTCGATGTTTTTTTCCGGATCAAAGAAATAGGGTTCCTCCGGAATACTGTCCTGTCCATATACAAAGGCATATGCCTCTTTTCCGCCGTAATGGGGAATCAGTTGCATCAGTCCCAGAGCTCCGTCCGGAGAACGTGCCAGGGGATTGAAATGGGATTCTGCATGAATCATGGCCATAATAAGCCGGATATCCAGTTGGAATTTGCTGGCGTAACTGCGGACAATGCCCAGATACTGCCGCGCCCGAATCTCAATATGATTCGGGACAAGTGGGATGGCTGCCCCGATTTTCACCCGTTTTACGCCGTCGCGTGCAGTATATGCCCTGTTTTCCTTTTTCAGTTTCGGAACAATCTCTTCGGCAATAAAGCGGTCAAGATTCTGACTGCTGAGGAGATTTCCTTTCTTATCCCGGATCTGATTTTTGAGAATGCTATTTCCGTCCGGAGTTTCAGCACCGAGAACCCGCAGTGCTGAAAGAATGATTTTTTTCTCTCCCAGGTCTGGAATGTTTTCTGTCTGTACAGGGATGACAGTTTCAAAAGACACTGTTCCCCTGACAAAATCCACTTCCCCGCGAGCGTCCATTTCCGGGATGTAATCCACCCAGATTTTTGCTGAGGACAGTCTGACCGTATCCCATTTTTTCCGGATCTCCTCTTCGGAAGGACTGGTGTAAGCCTGTTTCTGCACAGGTACCGCACATGCTGAAAACAGGAATGCACAAACATATGAAAACAGAAAAATTTTAAGATATGCAGCATGCCACATACTGTATCTCCTTTTCAGAAATCTTCTCCGCAACTCCGGGCAATTTCTTTTTCATATGCGTCCACTGCTTCATTTTCCAGCAGATGCTCCTGTCCCTCATAGCGGGGGGAAAAATGGAAAAGTGTAAAGTGCTTTGCGCGGGCCTGTCCGGCCAGCAGACCGGCCTGCCGCGCTGTCAGATGATATTTCTGAAAGGCCATGTCTCTGTCTGCGTCCAGAAAGGCAGCCTCGATGAAGAGATGATCCGCATCTTTGATCAGATCTGTGATTTTCCGGATATTGTCCGGGCTGAACACTGCATCCGTGACATATCCGATTTTCTGTCCCGCAGAGATTATAGCGATGTTTTCTGCCAGTTCCCCAAGAACAAATGTGCGGGGATGTTCCTGACACGGTATCTGAAAAAGACTTTCCACGGGCCGTTTTTCAAACAGGGCCTGCTTGAAATCCTTCAGCCAGGGACCGGGTTCAAGATTCAGTTGGTCAAGTTTTTCCCTGATGATATTGACATGAAAATTCTCCCGCAGACAAAAGGCAAGGCAGGGAATGCCATGATCCAGTATGGCCGCAGAAACAGAAAAGGACTGCTTTTGGAGAAGAAATCCGTCAAAGGGCAGGGTGACGGCCGCTTTTTCAGGAACAAAACGGTTCCGGCATGGATAATCCTGAATCCGGATATGTTCAGCACATATTTCAGCACCACGGACAGTGAAACTGTTTTCATACTGCCCGACCAGATTCCATGAATAGGCCGCGAGTTTTCCCTCCATGTTCTTCAGAAAACCTTCAGGCCCGTAAACATGCAGGATTTTGTCCCGGCCCAGGCACAGACGCAGACATCTGTCAAATCCGGAAAAATGATCCATATGGGTATGGGAGACAAACACATGCTCTGTTTTCAGAATATCCCGGTTTGAGAGGCTGTGCAGTTCTCCCGCATCAAAGAGTATGGCACATTTTTCAAAAATAAAGGGAATATACAGTCCCGGATCAGCAAACTGGGAGTTGACCAGTCTGGGGTGGAATGATGGCCGCATGATTATGCCATGATGTCAGGGCAGATATTTCTGCACCTGCCGGTTGATGCAGTGGTAAATGTCCTCATCTGATCCGAAAACGTCCACAGTATCTTTGTGCTCGATCACCTTTTCAAGAACAAAGGCAGTAAGATACAGACTCACGATATGGGGATTGGGAACCAGATTCCGGATCGGTGCCACCTGGTAATCAATATCAAAATCCTCTGCATACACCATCTGATCAAGGCATTTGAAAATCTGCTCTTCCAGACTGTTTTTGTTGGTGGTTTCCACCAGACTGTTTTCCACGAGTTTCATGGCCACCGAGTTGCTCAGGGGCTCAAGATTGTCCTTTACGCTGCTGATGGCCATTCTGCGTGCATGTTCCTTCGAGGATTCTATTTTGGACAGAATGCTCGATTCCCGTGTACTGGGCCGAAATACCTTTGCCATGCGATATTCCCTTTCTGCTCATTCCCGGAAATTCCGACAGGAGCCCGGGATGAAGGATTGTATGAAAAATGACAACAATATGATTTTTATTGAATACCTGTGTTCTGAAACCTGAAATCCGTATCTTCTTTATATTGACAGGACAGGGGAATTGCAAGAAAAATGTTCATTTTCCTCCACAATAATCTGCACAGTCTTTTTTCCGTTCCACCGGTTCCATCGCAGACGGTAGGCTATGCGTTCAAAACGGTCTGCCAGCCGTCCGGGATCTGTATTAAAACACATGGCCTGAATCTGCGGCGCATTCTGATCCTGAGACTGGTGCACAAGCATGCGGCGGTGGCAGCCTGCGATTATCCGGGAGGAGGAAACCTTCACATCCCTGGCCATAAACAGGGGTTCAGGATTTCCCTCGCCAAAGGGCTGCAGGGATTCCAGTTCATCAATGAGCCGGTCAGAGATTTCATCAAAGGGCAGTTCACAGTCAATGGTGATCTTTCGGGAAAAATCCCCGGAGCTGCCCATATTCCCGATGGCCGTATCAAAATCCTCCCGGAAATCAGAGATGCGGTTTTCCCGGATCTGAAATCCTGCCGCCATTGGATGCCCCCCGAATTTTTCCAGATGTCCCGCGCATCTCAGAAGTCCGTCATAGAGATTGATTCCCGGTATGCTTCTTCCTGAGCCTTTTCCCATGCCGTTTTTCGCGGAGATCAGAATCACGGGACGGAAAAAGCGGTTTACCAGTTTGGCGGCCACAATGCCCAGAATCCCTTCGTGCCATCGGGGATCTGAAAGAACCAGACTGTTTTTTTCCAGTTTTTCAGGATATTTTTCCAGATGTTTCAGAATATGGCCGGTCATGCGTTTTTCCGTGTCCTGGCGCTGCCTGTTCAGAAGATCCAGTGTCTGTGCCAGTTCTTCTGCACGTTTGGGATTCCGGGTGGTGAGCAGTTCCACGGCTATTCCCGCGTGGTTCAGTCTGCCGGCAGCATTAACCCGGGGGGCCAGCCGGAAAGCTATATCATCAGCGTCCGCACTGGCTCCTTTTATTCCTGATACCTTTGCCAGTGCCTGAATACCGGGACGGGTTCCTGTACGGATCATTTCCAGTCCTGCTTTGGAAAGTATCCGGTTTTCACAGAGCAGGGGTACCATGTCGGCAATGGTTCCCAGAGCCACAAGATCGCAGAAATTTTTCAGGTTCGGCTCTTTGATCTTTTTCCAGAAACCTTTTTCACGCAGATGCTTCCGCAGACAGATAAGCAGTGTGAAAACCACGCCCACACCTGCCAGGTGGCTGAAACCCGCTGTGCAGTCCGCTCTTTTGGGATTCACGACCGCGACTGCGGGCGGAATACTTTTAATGGTATGATGATCCGTGATAATTATGTCTATGCCGCTGTCCCGGGCTGCCTTCACAGCCTCATGCCGGCTTGAACCGCAGTCAACTGTGACAATCAGATCGGTCTGCGCGGGCAGCGCGTATCCAAAGATATGCTCTGTCTGAATATCATAACCTTCCCTGGTCCGGTGCGGAATGTAATAGGAAACATCCGCTCCCGCATACTGCAGAAATTCCAGAAGAAGGGCAGTGGAGGTAACTCCGTCTGCATCATAGTCTCCGAAGATCAGAATTTTCTCATGATCGGATATGGCTGCGGCAATGCGGCGGACCGCTGTATCCATATCCCGGATGGCAAAGGGCGGCCGGATACTGCCCAGGGAAAAATCTGTAAAACTGCTGATGTCAGAGGCAGAAACAATGTTCCTGTTCACCAGTACGGCAGCCGTGACCCATGTGCAGTTCATAATCCCGATGACCTTTTCCACGGCCTCCCGATCAGGTTCCAAAATCTTCCATTCTGTCTTCATATCATCTTCATACCCCATAACGGAGCTCAGGACAATAGGAAATCCGGTATTTTTCAGGAAAAGCCGTTTTTTTTGCCGTGTCATGTGTCAAGGGAAGTGCCGGTATGGGAATCAGGAGTTTTTGCCGGAAGTTTCATTTTTCTGTTGAAAAGGTACAGAGATAATGTTACGCTTCATAAAATTCCGGGTGCCAAACATGAAGCAAAGCGAATTTTTGGGTAGAGGGTCAAATCCGTTGATTCGGGTCTGACACACGGACAGGAAAAATCCGTAAGGATTGAAATTATTATAGAAAAAGTTGAAAAAAACAAACAGGAATCCCGGAAGGGATGAAATTATCAACCGGTTTGACCCACTATCAAAAATTGCTTATCGGGTTTCAGAATCAGAGGAGGCAGTGATGACCGTTCAGCATTCATTCCGATATACGGAACAGGCTGATCCGCGCTGGCCTGCGCGGGATGGCCTGCCCACCATGTATGATCTGCCCAGTGAATATCCGGAGGATCCCGGCATGCCCGATCAGTTCCATGTATGGCAGTCAGAACTGCTGAATCAGACTTTCCGTCCGCCCGCATATGATCCGGAGCGGATTATGACGGCCATTGATCTGAATCTTTACTATGACCCTGACCGGCCCCTGAATTACAAACGGCCGGACTGGTATGCGGTGCTGGATGTGCCCCGCCTGTATGACGGATGGGACCCCCGGCTGAGTTTTGTTGTCTGGCAGGAAAGAACTGTTCCCTTTATTGTTGTGGAACTGCTTTCACCCGGCACGGAAGATGAGGATCTGGGCAGGACATCCCGGAAAAGCGGTGATCCTCCCACAAAATGGGAGGTGTATGAACAGATACTCGGAGTTCCGTATTATGCTGTGTTCAGCCGGTATACCGATCAATTCCGTGTGTTTGAACTGATTAATGGCCGTTACCGTGAAATCGCGATGCCCATGAAACGCCTTATGCTGCCCAGGATAGGACTGGGGCTGGGAATCTGGCATGGTTTCTATGAGGGAGTGGAGCGAAAATGGCTGCGCTGGTATCTTCCTGACGGCACATGGATTCCCACCCATGAGGAGCAGGCAAAGCAGGAACGGAACCGGGCCGGGCAGGAATGGCTGAGGGCGGAGATTGCCCTGGAGCAACTGGAAAATGAGCGGGAGCAGGTAAAAAAACTGCTTGCCCGGCTTGCAGCCGCAGGCATTTCCCCGGATACGTGAACAGCATATTCTGATCCGCAGCCCCATACTACTACACGACCAATTTAGTTTTTATATTATCAAAATCACCGTGTCGGATTACGCTTACGCTAATCCGACCTACTTATTATTATAATTTAAAATATTTATACTTGTAGGTCGGATTAGCGTAAGCGTAATCCGACACTACGCTGATTATCCAAAATTCAACGTGGTCATGTAATACCATAAGAGAAACAGACATTGAAAACAGTAAAGAAGCATTTCCGGACAGACCGGAAGGATATGGCCTTTGTGAAATTTGTTTTTGAGGCATATGACGGCATTGCCACGATGACCACAGAAGATGCCGTTGCAGGCAGATTCTTCTTTGTTATTCCGCCCGGCTGCGAAGATGAGGTGGAAACAGTGCTGTCTGATTTGAGAAAATCTGTAAGCATTCTGCCGGTGAATCCGGCGGGAGAGGAAATGAGTGCTGTATGAATGCCAGGCATCTTTATATCCATACCATCGGATGCCAGATGAATGTGTATGACTCGGAACGGATCGTCCGTCTTCTGGAGCCTCTGGGATATGTGAAATGCGATTCTGTGAAAACAGCGGATCTGATTATACTCAATACCTGCGCGATCCGGGAAAAGGCCGAGCAGAAGGCCTTCAGTTTTCTGGGCCGTCTGGCTGATCTGAAACAGAAAAAACCGGAAATGATTATTGCTGTGGGCGGATGCGTGGCCCAGCAGGAAGGACGGCGCATACTGAAACGGGTTCCCTTTCTGGACGCGGTTTTCGGAACCGGAGCCATCAGCCGTCTGCCCCGGATTATTGAGAATGTGGAAAAGCAGCGGATCCGGGTGATTGATGTGGATATGAATAATCCGGATGAGGAATTTGACCTGCCGGAACCTTATCCGAGGTCTGAAAGCGTTTCCCGTTTTGTCACCATCATGCGGGGCTGTGACAATTACTGCACCTACTGCGTGGTTCCCTATGTGCGGGGCAGAGAGCAGAGCCGGCGGCCTGAAAGCATTATCCGGGAGATTGAAGCATTGCTCAGATCAGGTGTCCGGGAAGTAACTCTGCTGGGACAGAATGTCAACAGTTACGGCAAAAAAGAGGGATTCTGCTCCTTTGCCGAACTGCTTGCTCAGATTAACCGGGTGGAGGGACTGGCAAGAATCCGTTTTACCACATCCCATCCCAAGGATCTGTCGCAGGAACTGATGCTGGCTTTCCGGGATCTGGACAGGCTGTGCAGACACATTCATCTGCCGGTGCAGTCCGGATCGGACAGTGTGCTCAAACGGATGAACCGGAAATACACCCGTGATCATTATCTGCGTCTGGTGGAGGAACTGCGCGGGATTTGTCCTGATGTGGCTATAACCTCGGATATTATAGCGGGATTTCCGGGAGAAAGCCGTGCAGATTTTGAAATGACCCTGGATCTGATACGGACTGTTGCATATGAAGGACTTTTCGCGTTTGCCTATTCAGACCGTCCCAACGCACCCGCAGCAGGATTTTCCGAAAAGGTTCCCGAAGAGGAGCAGCAAAGCCGTCTGCGTGAAGTTCTTGCTTTGCAGGAACAGTTCACCCTGGAAAAAAACAGACGTCTGATCGGAAGTGTGCAGGAGATTCTTGTGGACGGTATAAGCAGACGGCAGATGTCCGGAGACCGGAGCCAGCCGGAAATACAGATGAGTGGCCGTACCACGGAAAACAGGATTGTCAATTTTATGGCAGACAGTGCAGAAGCTGAATCTCTCATGGGGAAATTGGTGAATGTTGAAATTGCAGAAGCCTTTTCCCATTCCCTGAGGGGAAACTGCCTGCAACTGTCTGAGAACAAACTGTGAATGAATCCGCAGTTGATTCATTCATGTAATCACCACAGTCATACCGGAGAAAGCCGGTATTGAAGACTGTTTGAACTTAATGGATTTATATTTAATCCAGAATGATGGCAAATACAGCAGCCTGCTGATTTCTGAAAAATCTGCGTAACGTCAGTTATATTCATTAATCCATAGGTTGGCATTTGCGAACTGAAAGGCGTTTTATGCGTTCTGTTTTATATTCAGACATAAAAAAAACCGGAATTCTTCTGGCCGGAAAACTCAGACGGTTTTTCTGGCTGAAACTTTATCCTGAAAAAGTGGAAAACCTGATTTCAAAACGTAAGGGTGTTTGCCATCAATGTGCAAACTGCTGCCGTATAGTATACCGGTGTCCGTTCCTCACAAAAGACAACCTTTGCAGGATTTATCGATCATCTGTCAGACCGGATGCCTGTGTCATGTTTCCAATTGATGAACGGGACATTTCGGATGTCTTTATTTCATCAGGCTTCAGATGCGGTTATTATTTTGATTCCCGGAACGGTGAAAAATAACTTTTTGACAGTGAGTAATAAGTGGCAGACCAAAAATTTTCATGTATCAGAAAGATCTGATTTTTTATGAAAAACCGGATCTTTCTGAAAGATTTATACCATTACTCAGAAGATTTAATGGTACAGCCACGAATTGCACGAATGACACGAATTATGGTTTGTGCATTCGTGCAGATTCGTGTTATTCGTGGCTGTTTAAACTGTAACTGTCCTAATGCAGGCCTTTCCGGATGCGGTATTTTACAACCGAAATATTTCAAGTAATGGTATATATACTGATTCAATTTTGGTTTTTTCAAAAACCGGAACATATTTTTTATAATTTGGCTCTCAAATTCCTTTGACTGACAGGTAACGCAGTTTTTGTGCACAAAAAAACAAAATTGGATCAGTATACATGAAAATTTATGGAAGGTTATATGAAATATGAAAAAAATTCAGGCATTAATTTCAGTGAAACTTTGCTTCTTTGTATCTTCGCAGCAGATTGAACCGGAATGAAAATTTTTTTGCTGAAATATTTTTCAGATTTCATTATTCACCAGAGCTGAAAGGGGAAAAAATGCTTCATAAGGTCTATATTGCTGGAATGACAATGGATCCTGAATCCAATACACCGATTGTCATTCTGAAATCGGATCAGGACGAACGGGTAATTCCCATCTGGATTGGACTGCTGGAGGCCACTTCCATTGCCTCTGCTTTGCAGAATATAAAATTTGAACGTCCCATGACACATGATCTGTTCAAAAATCTGACGGATTTGCTGCATATTACAGTGTCAAAAGTGGAAGTGTGCGATCTCAGGGACAATACTTTTTTTGCACGGATCCATTTTTCTTCTGACGGCCATATGTTTGACATGGATGCCCGGCCCAGTGACGCCATTGCCATTGCCCTGCGCTTTGGCGCGCCGATTTTTGTGGATGACAGAGTCATTGAAAAATCAGCAGTGAACAGCGGAGAGGTGGAGGTTGCCGATGACAGCGAAGAAGGTCAGAAATGGGCAGAATATCTGGAAAAGCTGTCACCGGACGATTTCGGGAAGGTATAAAAAATGTTTAATGGTTAATGGTTAATGTTGAATATCCAGTTTTAGGTGATTTATGAAAATAAATATACCATCTCCGTTCACAGGCGCAGGTCAAAAGCTGGAAGCTTCTGATACTTTGGCGGTATATTCTTTTCTGGAAATCCCTTTACTGAAAACTGCTGATCACATGCCGGAGTATGGCATCCAGTCCGGTTTTGGGTTCAAAGCCGATAGCGGAACGGATTTTGTCAATGCTGGGAACACGTCTCTGCATATCCTCAAAATCTTTGGCAAATGCCTCTTCATAGGGAATCAGTTCACAGACTGATTCTGATCCGGTTTCCTGTATGATTTTTTCGGCCAGATCAAGAATGGATATTTCCTCGGTTCCGCCCACGTTGAAAACTTCGCCCACGGCAGACGGGCAGTCCATGAGGGACATCAGAGCCCAGACCACATCTTTGACATAGGTGAAGGTGCGTGTCTGTTTTCCGTCTCCGTAAACTGTCAAAGGCATATTTTTCAGTGCCTGGGACACGAAACGGGGAATGACCATTCCGTATGCCCCGGTCTGACGGGGGCCAACAGTGTTGAACAGACGGGTAATCACTGCATGAAGTCCCCTGGTGCGGAAGTAGGCCAGGGCCGTAAACTCATCCATGAGTTTGGATGCTGCATAACTCCACCGGAATTTGCTGGTGGGGCCGTAGATGATATTGTCTGTTTCCACCAAAGGAGCGTGCATATGCTTGCCATAAACTTCCG
>CAZHPS010000220.1:0-10754 GCA_964534335.1 uncultured Desulfobacterales bacterium | reverse complement strand
AATACATTTTTTAAAATTTTATTATACATGAAGATTTATGGAAACTTACTTATGTAATATAAATTCGCCATTGATTTGATACAATATTGTCCGTTTTTCCGCTGTTTAGCATGTGCAAAAAAACGCTTTGCTTATAGTGTTTTCCACAACTTTTGTCCTTTATGTGCAAAAAACCGCTCCGCTTAATTTTTGCACTCCTCCGGATCAGTCCGGGGCGGAGTGCCTGAGTTATACCGTTACTTGAAACATTTGCAGAGGTTCAGATTCATATCTGAATTCCGCACAGAAAACTCTGTGTTACTCTGCGGAAACTCTGTGTTACTCTGCGGTTAAAATCTGCCCGGCAGAATTACCAAAATGTTTTAAGTATCGGTATAGGTGATTTCTGAAAATAAATATACCGGTTCAGTTCACAGGCACAATGCACAGGCTGGAAGCTTATGCTACTTTTGTGGGATATTCTTTTCTGGAAATCACCTTATTGTCAGGCTGATGCGGCATGTGCCGCAATCAGTTCCTGCAAAAAACGGGGTGGACGCACAACTTTGCCTTCAGGCGTGATGCAGGCATGTTTTGTATATCCTTTGACCAGCGGCTTTTCCTCTGTCATACCATCTTCCGGCTGCCGGAAGATGGTATAATCAAACTTCATCCCGCCCTTTATTCCCGCGTCCAGACTGGTTTCAATGATGAGTATATCATCATAACGGGCCGGATGCAGATATTTGCACCAGACTTCGGAAACCGGCAGCAGAATGCCTTTTTTCTCAATCTCTTTGTAGGCAACCCCCAAATGCCGGAAGGTTTCTGTCCGTCCCATTTCAAACCAGCGGAGATAGTTGGCATGATACACCACCCCCATTTTGTCTGTATCTCCGTAAATGACCCGGTAAGTGATTCTGTGGCGCAGCATGGCTATGCTGTCTCCTGAGACAGAATTTTTTCAATAATGGGTTTGAGTTGTGCATATTCCCGCGTTACAGGAAACTGGGGGAATTCATCCATCACATTCTGGGGCGGCCGGAACAGAATGCCGTGTTCAGCTTCCTGCAGCATGGAAATGTCATTATAGGAATCTCCCATAGCAATTACCCGGTAATTCAGTCCTTTCAAAGCCTGCGCCACTTTGCGCTTTCCGTCTTTCTGGCGCAGAGTGTAATCCTCCACTGAACCGTCTGCGCCAATCACAAGCGTATTGCACAGCAGAGCAGGCCATCCAAGCTGTTTCATCAAAGGGCCGGCAAATTGGGTATAGGTATCTGAAACAACGATAATCTGCGCCCGTTCCCGTACCCAGTTGATAAACTCCAGAGCCCCGTCCAAAGGTTTCATGGTGGCAATCACATCGGTGATGTCTTTGAGTTTCAGGCCGTGTTCTTTGAGAATTGCCAGCCGTCTTTTCATCAGCACATTGTAATCTGAAATATCCCGCGTGGTCAGACGGAGTTCTTTTATGCCGGTCTTCTCCGCCACATTAATCCATATTTCCGGGACAAACACCCCTTCCAAATCTGAGCATATGATATACATGGGTTTCCTTTTATGTTGATTGTGGGGTTCATGTGTCAGTGTTCAATTGTAAAATTGTAAATGTTCAATTGTAAATGTTCAATTTACAATTGAACATTTACAATTTACAATTTACAATTTATAATTTATAATTTACAACTGTTCACTTTCTTCAATGCGGATAAGCATAGGTTCTGCACGAACAACATCCAGTTCCATGATTTCCTTCATGGCCTTTTTCACATCCGCCTCTTTGGCTTTATGGGTCAGCATGACAATGGGAACCGGGCCTTCGGTTTTTCTGCCTTTCTGATGCACCGAAGCAATACTGATTCCGTATTTTCCCAGAATGCCCGATATTTTGGACAATACTCCGGGCTGATCTGCTGCGGCAAAGCGGAAATAATAATGGGTTTCAATTTCATCTATCGACAAAATCGGAATTTCTTTTACAGATTCAGTCTGCCAGGAAAGGTGGGGAATCCTCTGACCGGCTCCGGAAGCCATATTGCGTGCAATATCAACAATGTCACTGACCACTGCGCTGCCTGTGGGCATCATGCCCGCGCCGTATCCGCAGAGCATCATATCCCCGACCGCATCAGCGGAAATGGTAATTGCATTGAGGCTGCCGCTGATATTGGAAAGCGGATTGGACAGGGGGATCATGGTGGGATGAATCCGTGCCTCAACCGCATTTCCCCTGGCCTTGCCAATGGCCAGCAGTTTGACCTTATACCCAAATTCCCCGGCAAAGGCAATATCATAAGGCGTGATTTTTGTGATTCCCTCCACATAAATATCCTCCAGATTGATCTTCATGCCATAGGCCAGCGCGTTGAGAATCGCCAGTTTGTGCGCTGTGTCAAATCCTTCCACATCCAGAGTGGGATCTGCCTCGGCAAAGCCTGCCTGCTGAGCGCCTTTCAGCGCATCCGCAAATGTGGAGCCTTCTTCTGTGATTTTGCTCAGAATATAATTGCATGTGCCGTTGAGGATGCCGGTCATGGCAAAAATCCGGTTGCCGACCAGCGATTCCCGCAGGGATTTGATGATGGGCATGCATCCGCCTACACTGGCCTCATACATGAAATCCACGCGTTTTTCCCGTGCTTCGGAAACAATCTCATTGCCATGCGCGGCAATCAGGGCCTTATTTGCCGTGACAACATGCTTTCCCTGTCCGATGGCCTCCAGAATAAGGGTTTTGGCAATCCCTTTTCCGCCGATGAGTTCCGCCACAATGTCAACCTCCGGGTCATGGATGGCCTTCCGTGCGTCACTGATCAGCACTCCTTTGCCCAGAGTGATTCCCCTGTCTTTTTCCGTATCAATATCAGCCACATATTTCAGGTTCAGATCTATTCCTGTTCTGGCGCGCAGAATTTCCCTGTTTTCCAGCAGAATTTTTGCCACACCGGAACCCACCGTACCGAATCCGAGTATTGCCACATGAATCTGTTTCATTGCCGCTCCTTGGGTATATAGTATAGACTGAAAAAAAATGAAGATTTTCAGGATATTCCGGGAAACACTCACCAGATCCCTGACACAGATGCGGAAACAGGTAAGGACTTTCCGGAAATTGTCACCTGTTTTTTTCCGGAACAAAAGTGTTAAAAATTTATCCTGACAAACCATTATTACCCAAAGATACGGTCAATGTCAAAAAAATTGTTTTGACTTTTGCCGCAAACCGGTTTAGTTATTTCCCTGTCTCTGTATGAGATGATGATTTTTCCATGAAATTCGACAAAAGGACAGAATATGAGCCAATCGCTTACATATGCGGACGCAGGTGTGGATATTGACAAAGCCAACCGGCTGGTTGATCGGATCAAAGAAATTGCCAGACGGACTCCCCGGCATGGCGTGATGGGCGATATCGGCGGTTTTGGAGGGCTGTATTCCCTCAATACGGCCAATATTGCCCAGCCGGTGCTGGTCAGTTCCACAGATGGCGTGGGAACCAAGCTGAAAATAGCGTTTATGATGAACAGACATGACACGGTGGGAATCGATCTGGTAGCCATGTGCGTAAACGATGTGCTGGTTCAGGGTGCAAAACCTTTGTTTTTTCTTGATTATTTTGCCACAGGCAAACTGGATGACAGTATTGCGGCAGATGTCATCCGGGGGATCGGTGAAGGCTGCTGTATGGCAAACTGCGCCCTGATCGGAGGGGAAACCGCTGAAATGCCGGGAATGTACCAGGAAGGGGAATATGATCTGGCCGGTTTTACTGTGGGTGTGGTGGACAACAGCAAAATTATTGACGGTTCTGAAATCCGGGTGGGGCACGGACTGATCGGCATTCCATCATCAGGGCTTCACAGCAACGGTTATTCCCTGGTGCGGAAAATCTGTTTTGATCATCTCAGACTGGATATTGGGGCACATATACCGGAACTGGGCAAAACCCTGGGCGAGGAACTCATCACCCCCACCCGCATCTATACGGAAACCATCATGAAACTGATACGGGATCTGCCCATACACGGTCTGGCCCATATCACGGGCGGCGGAATTGATGAAAATATTGTACGCATTATTCCCCAGTCATGTGATGTGCTGATCCGGAGCGGCAGTTGGAGCATTCCGCCAATATTTGAATTTCTGCGGAAAAAAGGCAATGTGCAGGACGCGGAAATGCGGAGGACTTTCAACAACGGCATAGGCATGATTGCGGTAGTCCCTGAAGAAGCGGTTCCTGACGTGCTGGGGCGTCTCCGGGCAATGAATGAGGATGCGCGTCTGATCGGAGAAGTGGTGGCACGCAAAGGTCCGGGCTCCAGAGTGCGCTGGACAGAATAAAAAAGGGTTCAGGTTTCAGTATTTTCATATACCCGGCACCTGAATCCCGGCATCTGACACCTTAGTGCTATGCAATATCTGACAATTTTCCTTTCATTTGTTTTGTGCCTGCTGCTTACCCCTGCGGTAAGATATACAGCGCTCCGCAAAGGCTGGATAGCCAGTCCCGTGAAAGACCGGTGGCATAAAAAACCCACAGCCATGATGGGTGGGATTGCCATATACCTGAGTGCTGCAATTCCTCTTTTTTTTGCTGCGGATTTTGCCTCGCTGCTGACATTTACCACAGAACCGGGCTCAGGAAAACCTCCGTCTGCGGATGCTGCCATATGGATAGGCATGAGTCTTTCCTTTGTTCTGGGGCTGGTGGATGATTTCCTCCGCATCAAACCCCAGACCAAACTGGTGGGACAGATACTTATCGCGTCCCTTTTCGCATTTCTGGGATTCCGGCTCCAATGGTTTGTCTCCCTTACGCTGGATACCATGATTACCATTGTCTGGATCGTGGGCATCAGCAATGCCCTGAATCTGATTGACAATATGGATGGACTCTGCACAGGCGTGGCCCTGGCTGCGGCTTTATGGTTTGCAGTCCTGTTTTCAGGGGAAGCCGGAAGCAGCCCGGTCCCGGCTCTGCTGCTGGCAGGCGCGCTGGCCGGATTTCTGGTCTACAATTTCAATCCAGCCTCCATTTTCATGGGAGATTCCGGCAGTCTCCTCATTGGTTTCACCCTTTCCATGCTGGGCATCCACTATTCCGGTTCCGGCCAGGCCGCCACCCGACTTGCAGCCGTTGCTGTTCCTGTCATGATCCTTCTGGTTCCTGTGCTGGACACCACTATGGTGACCCTTATCCGGCTCCTGAGCGGCAGAAAAGCATCGGTCGGAGGCAGAGACCATACCTCCCACCGTCTGGTGCTGGTCGGATTCAGCGAAAAAGAGGCTGTGCTTTTTCTTTACGGTGTGGGTGCAATTTCCGGAATCGGAGCATGGTTTGTCAGCACCACAGATACCCTCACCTCTCCGGCCGCGATCATTCCCCTTGCAATTGCTGTGATCCTGATGGGCATTTACATGGCCCAGATCCGGGTGTATCCGGAAAAGGAATTTTCCGTTTTGCGGAATCATTCCTATACGCCCATCCTGATGGAACTGACCTACAAGAAACAGATAGCGATGGTCATTCTGGATTTCGGGCTGGTGTCATTTTCCTATTACCTTTCCTACCGGATCCGGTTCAGCGGAGATGAGTTTATTTTCTATTTCAGGGTATTTCTCCACTCCCTTCCGGCCATTATCGCGTGCAAGTTCATTGTCTTTTTCATTATGCACATGTACAGGGGAATCTGGGGATTCATGAGTTCCGATGATGTGTTTGTCATTATCCGGGCTTCTTTCCTGGCCAGTCTTTTTTCCATTGCAACGGTCACGTTCATTTACCGGTTTCAGGATTTTTCCAAAGGCATTTTTCTCATTGACTGGCTTCTGACCACCGGTCTGCTGCTGGGAACACGGGGTTCTTTCCGTATCGGGCTGGATATGCTCAAACGCAAAACCGCATCAGGTGAAAACGTGCTGATTTACGGTGCAGGCCGGGGCGGTGAAATCCTGCTGCGGGAAATCCTCAACAACAAACTCCGCAGACTCAAACCTGTTGGATTCATTGATGACGACACCTTCAAATCCGGCAAAAAGCTGCTGGGCTATCCCATACTAGGAACCTTTGAGAATATGGATGAACTCCGGGCAAAGCATCAGTTTTCCTCAGTGCTGATTTCCTTCAACGGCAGCCAGCCCAACAATTTTGAAGGTGCGAAACAGTACTGCAAAACCCATGATCTTATCCTCCGCCGCTTTTCCGTAAAACTGGAGGATGTGGATTTGGAATAAGGTGATTTATGAAAATAAATATCCTATTTCAGTTCAAAGGTACAAGGCACAAACTGGAAGCTTATGCTACTTTTCCGGGATGTTCTTTTCCGGAAATCGACTAAGATGTTTCGTCTGATTCGTGTATTAATTTGTTATATGAAATCTGAAAAATAATTGGGCATTAAATTCTGCCTGAAACCATAAGGGTTTGAATGCTGAAATCTTTTTCAGATTTCATATTGCATCTCTGAAGAGAGGAAGTAAAGATGACTAAATATGATGAATATGATAATCGAATTGTTGAACATAATGGTAAGACCTGGTGTACTGATTATGAAGGATATTTGCTGAATTTTGATCCTGATGAGGATTGGTATGATTATGTTCGTATGAAAGATGGAATTCCTGAACTAACATCTGAACATAGGGAACTATTGGAATTTTATCAGAATTTTTACAAAAATAATGGAATTTGGCCATTAAAACCAATATTAGCCAGAGAATTAAGAAAATTAAATAAATCAATCGAGGGTATATGCAAACTCTTTCCATCGAAAAACCCTTTAAAAACAATACATATTATGGCGGGATTACCCCGTCCGTGGGGTTATATATAACCCAAGTTGCTATAGTATTTAAGATAATGTTTGTCCGAAAAACCCTATAACCACCGGAGAATTGGTATAAGAACTGTACCTACAAATTTTGGAGATAAATTTTCTGCCACAGGATTATTTTCAAACCAGCTTTTGTCCTGAGTTGAAAAATATTGGGGACTTATATTGTAACTGCCTGATTTACCGTGTTGCACAACAGAAAAAATTACCGAACCATTGATTTTATGAGTTGAAGTATACAGAAAAATCGGATTTTTCCTAAAAAATCCGGTTTTTGCAGAGCACAGATTCAAATCTGACAGAGTAATACCAAATCACCGTTGAAAATGTGCTTTTGGAAAAAATAATACATTGTAATCAGACAGAAAAATATGATTCTTTGGTATAATATAAATCAATATTGCTGCATATTAATGTGGTCATGCTTCCGGCCTGTGTGCTTGGCATGAACAGACCGGAGGCATATTCCGCATTACATTTTCACTGTGATATAATATCCCTGATCTCCGCGCTGGAGCAGAATCACCACTGAACTTTTGTTCCGGTATTTCAGCACGGCTTTTTCAAACTCTGCGGTATTTCTGACCGGCATTTCATCCATCTGCCGGATAATGTCACCGGGGCGCACCCCGATCCTTGCCAGATAAGAATCCCTGCGCACTTCGCTGATGATTACGCCTTCGGCTCCTCTCTGACGGACACCGGAAAGATTTTCCACTTTCACGCCCAGCCGTTCATATCCCAGACCTGCTGCCTGCTGAGCAGGAAATACCGATGCTTTGAGCGAAGCCTTCCATGTTTTGCCTTTGCGCACCATTGTGAGAGTAAGGGTGTCCCCCGGAGAAATTCCTTTCATCACAGCATAAAAATCACCGGTGGAACGGATGTCCTGACGATCCGCAGCAACAATAACATCCCCTTCCGCAATACCGGCATTATGCGCGGGACTGCCCGGATCCACGCTCCTGACCATGACACCGCTCTGTCCCTGCAGATTCAGGTATCCTGCCAGCCGGGGATCAAGAGGCTGCACCGTGATGCCCACCCAGGATTCACTGACTTCACCGTACTGAATCAGTTCCTCCACAATCCGCCGGGCCTTGTTGATGGGAATGGCAAAACCGATGCCCTGGGCCTTGGCATAAATGGCCGTATTGATGCCGATCAGTTCTCCGTTGATGTTCAGCAGCGGCCCGCCGCTGTTGCCCGGATTGATGGATGCATCGGTCTGAATGAAATCATGATAAACCGTGTCTTCGGTGCGGATGCTCCGGTTGATCGCGCTGATGACGCCTGTGGTCACAGTATGGGAAAAACCAAAGGGATTGCCAATGGCTATGACATCCTCGCCAATCATCAGATCTTCGGAATTTCCCATTTCCGCAGCAGGAAGCCTTTCCGGAGAACTGATGCGCAGCACAGCCAGATCCGAATCCCTGTCCGCGCCCACCACGGTGGCCTCAAACTCCCGCTCGTCTTTGAGGATAACCGTAATTTTTCCGGACTGGGCAATCACATGGGAATTGGTCAGGATAAATCCCTGTTTTCCGTCAATGATGACACCGGAACCCAGACTGGTGCGTTTGTATTCCCGTCTGGGTGCAGGATCAAAAAAATCCCGGAAAAAGGAATCAAAAAAAGGATCTGAAGGGAAAAAAGGGCCGGAACGCTGCTGCACTGCATATTCTGAACTGATATTGACCACTGCCGGGCTGACCTTCTGCACAGCCTCGGTCACCTCGTTTTCCCGCCGGTACCGTCCGGCCTGCGCGTCAGGAATTGCCATAAGTTCTGCCAAAGCCAAAAAAAGAATGATACAGGGAACAGAATGCAATACTTTGATTTTGAAAGATATTTTTTTCATAAAAGTTTAACCTCCGATGATTCATGTTGCCGCCGCAGTCCTGCGGCAGTTGTTTCTGTTGAAAATTTTGCAAAATTATAATATCTCTTTCAGAAAAAAACAACTGTTCAGGGCAATAAGTAAGGTTTCATAAATTTTCGGGTATGAAGAAAACTCAATCCATTTTCCCTGAAACCTCACATTCAGGAACACCATGAAAAAAAATCCTCTCAGAATCGGAATTGATGTTCACGGCGTTGCGGATGCAAGCATATCTTTTTTTTCCCGCCTGACAGGGCTTCTTGTGGAAAACGGTCATGAAGTCCACATTCTGACCGGCTCTGAACACAGCACGGAACTTGAAAGGCATCTGCGTGAAGACCTGGGGCTGCGCTGGACCCATCTTTTTTCCATAACCTCCCATCATAAGGAACATGGCACGGAAATAACCTATATCAATGGAAATCCCAACATGGATGAGGACACATGGAACCGCACAAAAGCTGAATACTGCCGGAAGCAGGGGATTGAACTTCATCTGGATGATTCTCCGGTGTACGGCAGATTTTTTGAAACCCCTTTTGCCAAATATTATGCAAACCATTGTCCGGCAAGAAAAAAAACTGTGGCAATCATCGGCGGATCTTTCAATCCCATTACCACAGGGCATATGAAAATGGCAGATACTGTTCTGCATTTTCTGCCTGACATCCGGCAGGTCTGGTTTATGCCTGCTTTCCGGCATCCATTTGAAAAACACAAGGATTATGCAGCAGACCGTATCCGTATGATTCGGATGGTGGAATCAGAGCGCATCCGCTATTTTGGATATGAGATTGACCACAGGCTTTCCGGTGAAACATGGCTGACCTTTTCACGGCTCCTCGATGATCCTGATTACCGTAATCTGTATGATTTCCATATGGTCATCGGTTCTGACTGCCTGCTGGATTTTGACCGGAAATGGAAATACAGCCGTGAACTGTCCCAGTTGGTGAAATTCATCATTATTCCCAGGCCGGGATACAGTACGGAAAATTACCGGGGTTTTCTGTCAGAACCTCCTCACATCATTCTGAAATGGGCACAAACTCCGGATGTAAGTGCCAGTCTGGTGCGGGAAAAAATCCGGCACAGTGAATCCATTGAAGGGCTGGTGCCTGAGCCTGTAAGGAAATTCATAAGGGAAAAGGGATTGTACAGAGGGGTTTCCGGACAGGAAAACTGTACAGATTATTTTTCCTGCAAACCATAAGACAATTCACCGGGAAGATAAGCACAACAGCGGATGAGCATGTTGAAAATGAGGGGAAAAAACATTTGATAGTGGGTCAAATCCGCTGATCTGAGCCTGACACCTGTGCCGGAAAAATCCGCATAGATTGAAATTATTACAGAAAAAGTTGAAAAAAACAAACCGGAATCCCGAAAGGGATGACATTATCAGCCGATTTGACCCACTATCATTTTCGTGTATAAAATTTTCAGGATGTCCGGATCGGGGTTTCCCACAGAGAACACAGAGAAAAAAACACCCGCAGAGGACACAGAGGAAAAAATTATGTTTATAAGGACGGTTCCATAAATTTTCGGGTATAATACCGATTCGCTATTGAATTTATACAATAAGGTGAATTATTTCCTCTGTGTTCTCTGTGGTTTTTTTCTCTCTGTGTCCTCTGTGGGAAACTGAATCATAAGTATATTTTCAATGGAGAATTGGTATAAAATTTTCAGGATGTCCGGTTTTTCGGAAAAACCTGATTTTTCTGAATACACGAAAATTTATGGAAGGTTACTTAAAATATTGTTTTGTGGAAAAGTTTCAGGTATTCATGGGCTGGGAACCGTTAAGGAGTGCCAAACTTTAAGGTGATTTCCGGAAAAAATATCCCGCCAAAGCAGCATAAGCTTCCAGCCTGTGCCTGTGAACTGAACCGGGATATTTATACCATTACTTGAAACATTTCAGTTGTAAAATAACGCATTCGAAGGCTTGCATCAGCAGAGTTTATAAAAATATGTACAGTTTAAACAGCCACGAATAACACGAATCTGCACGAATGCACAAACCATAATTCATGTAATTCGTGTCA
>CAZHPS010000219.1:0-10762 GCA_964534335.1 uncultured Desulfobacterales bacterium | reverse complement strand
CCCGGAAAGAGGCTGAGGAAACCGCCATGTATTATCTGGAAAAAGTGCATATTGCAGAACAGGCCAAAAAATTTCCGGGACAGCTTTCCGGAGGTCAGCAGCAGCGGGTTGCCATTGCCAGAAGCCTTTGCATGAAACCCAAAGTCATGCTTTTTGACGAACCAACATCCGCTCTTGATCCGGAAATGGTCAAGGAAGTGCTGGATGTTATGATCAGTCTTGCACAGGAGGGAATGACCATGATAGTGGTTACACATGAAATGGGTTTTGCCAGAAGTGTGGCACACCGGGTGCTGTTTATGGATATGGGGCAGATTGTGGAGGAAAACACGCCCGAAGAGTTTTTTTCCCATCCGCAGAACGAACGCTCACGGCTTTTCCTCAGCCAGATTCTGCACTGATCCGACCGCTGGATGAGATCATACTCTCCATTTTTTCAGGCAAATCCCGGTTACGGGGTCAGGGAATCAAAATTTTTCGCATTGACAGAATTAACCGCGAATCACACGGATTCCGGGTTGGAGGAATAATGATCAGGAGCAAACAGGCAGTCTCAAAATTTTTGGAAGGTTATAACTGTGCGCAGGCAGTGTTTTACTCTTTCTGCGATGAGTTGGGATTTGAAAAGAACAGTGCTTTGAAAATGGCATGCGGTTTCGGGGCCGGTATGGGACGAAAACAGGAAGTCTGCGGTGCTGTTACCGGTGGGATAATTGTTATTGGCGCAAAATATGGAAAAGTGGAAAAGGACGACCGGCAGGCAAAGGAAATGACCTACACAAAAACGCGGGATCTCATGGATCAGTTCACCGGTAAACATGGTACGTTTATCTGCCGTAAACTGCTGCGCGGCTGTGATTTGAGCACAGAAGAAGGTCAGAAATACTTCAGGGAGAATGACCTGCTGAACCGGATATGCGTACCGTGCATTCAGACCGTGGTTGGAATTCTTGAGGATATTAAGTAGCTGATATTAAGTAATATTTTAAAAATCAGGCATTTCCCGGTTTTGCAATCAGTGGACATTCCTCTGCATTTCCTGCTGCATACTGCTTAAATTAAGATGATTTATGCAGTTCTTTTAACAACTTCTGTCCTCTGCAAAACCCGGTGGATGAGTGCAGAAATTAAGCGGAGCGGTTTTCTGCACAGAGGACAAAAATTGAGGAAAATACTACTGCTTCATTTCAGCTAAAATTGCAGGTCGGATTAGCGTAAGCGTAATCCGACATTCCGGTACTGCCGTGAAATGCACCAACAATTTTAGCTGAAACAATGCGCTACAATCCGCTGCTGTCAGTGCTGCACCAAAACATAACAGAAAAGAGGATTCATTTGCATCTTCCTGAAATCAGAAAAATTTTGATATGTGCCTGTATCTGCCTTTGGCTGATGGCCGGATGTGATAAACCGCCCCCTGAATCCGTGTCACGTATTTCCCCTTTGGAAAAAATTCTTGATACCGGAAAAATCACCCTGATCACAAAAAACAGTCCCATCTGTTATTATCAGTACCGGGATCGCTATATGGGTTTTGAGTATGAACTCGCGCTGGCTTTTGCAGATTATCTGGGTGTGGAACTCAATGTTGTCAAAGCAGAAACCTGGGAAGAGATGACAAAAATTCTGGCAGATGAACCGGGTGCATTCATCGGAGCCGGGCTGCATCTTTCTTCTGCATATGAAAAAAAGGTTCTGTTTTCCAATCCCTATATGCTGGTGCAGCCGCATATTCTTGTGCGTTGGAATAACAGCACTATCAGATCTGCATCGGATCTGGCAGGAAAAACCGTGCATGTTCCCATGGAAAGCCATTATACCGATCTGCTTGAATCGCTGCGGAAAAACGGAACAGATTTGAATATTGTCACTGTGCCTGATGCAGATGAGGAAGAACTGATCCGGCAGATTGCAGACGGGAAAATTGAAGTGACTGTTGCAGATGGGCATATTGCTTTGCTGCACCGCAGATATTATCCGAGAACTGTTATCAGGGAAGCTTTGGGGGAAGAAAAATTTCCCCTTGCATGGGCGCTGCGGCCGGATGCGGAAAAACTGGCAAAACGCATGAACGCATTTTTCAGAACTGCAAAAAACAATAATCTGTTTTCAGATATTTATAACCGTTATTATGCGGAAGTTCCGGATGTTGACTTTGATCAGGCAGAACATTTTATGCAGGTTGTTTCTGAACATCTTCCCCTGTATTATCCCTTCATCCTCAAAGCTGCTGATGAACACGGTTTTGACTGGCATCTGATTGCTGCCCAGATATATCAGGAATCCCATTTCAATTCACAGGCCCGCAGTCCGGCAGGTGCTTTGGGACTGATGCAGATTATCCCGCCCACAGGCAAAAATCTCAATATCAGAGATTTCACGGAACCCCAGAAAAACATTGCAGCCGGTGTGCGTTATCTGAAGGAACTGCATGATTTTTTTGACAAGTCGGAAGGAGATGACCGTCTGCGCATTGCCCTGGCTGCATACAATACCGGTCAGGGGCATATTCATGATGCCCGTAATATTGCCAGGGATAAAGGACTGGATCCGGACAAATGGTCTTCTTTGGAAAAAACCCTTCCCCTGCTGCAGCATGAGAAATACTGGAAGAATGCCCTGTACGGTTACTGCCGCGGCATGGAACCTGTTGAATATGTAACGAATATAATACGTTATTCCAATATGCTTTCCCGCCGGTATCTTTCCGGCATGCCTCTGAATCCGGACAGACAGCCGGGGGCAAAATAGGAGAGTTGCTATTCATAAGTAGATAGTGGACTTTTCATGCTGATAAAATTATGCTATGGTAATCCCGTCTTTTCTCAGCATAAGTAGGTCAACGAAAATTTTCGTGTATCAAAAAAAGTACCCGCTTCGGTGCCGCACTGCTTCAGCCTTAACGGACGCTCTGTCATCTTCTATGAAGTTATTTTTTCTGGGGCTGAGGATTTGCCATTTCCTTAAAGTACACATCCCGAAAGTCAGGAAAAAGTTTTACGTCAACCAATTGAGCTGCGAACTGATAGAATTGTTCTGTCAGGATGTATCCGGGCAGAATCGTGTCCACTTTCTCAATCACCCTTTTTCCCAGCTCATTTTTCGTACAGGCAACCCATCCCGGTGTCCACAACTGCGCTTTCTCCTCAATCGCATAGACCGCCAATTCATCGGAAGCTCCCAATTGTTTCTCAAGATATTGAACCATTGGCGGATACTCAATGATGTAGTCCACCCGTCCCGCCAGGAGCATTCTGATCAGACCCTCAATTGATGTTGTCGAATAATGAAGATAAATGTTTCCGGCTCCCGCATACGTTTTGAGAATGTCATCAACCTCTTTGCCGAAACTCCGGTCAGCAGTGATCCCCAGCTTCAATTCAGGCTTTTCAAGCAGCCGCTTCAGGGAAAGCCGTACACCTTCACCGAATTTTTCCCGGTTCTTTTTGAGAATAACAATCCGGTGGGTTGGAGTGATTATGGCAGGATAGGCGGAATAGTAATATTTTTCTTCAAACGCCGGTGTGCGGATAAGATAATCTGCACATGCACAGGGATTCCCCTCCTCCAGCAGTGCATGAAGCCTTTTAATATTGGAATCTGTGAAGATATGCTCATATTCAGGCATATTTTCCCGCAATACGTTTTCAATGTCAATTGCAAGCCCGGACACCTTGTTATTCTCTATAACGAGGAAAGGCGGGAAGGATATCCGTATCCACTTTATTGAATCTTTCGCATCAGCAAAAGACGTTCCGAATACGACAACAACCGACAGAATCCATAGGAATACACAGTTGTTTTTCATAATCATACCTCCAAATAAACATTATTACACTGGGCGACCGATCTGTTTGCCGAGAAATATAACAACGAAATAACCGGCAGACCGATAGGGCTGTCCGGTTGATTGACTGGTTAGACCTTTTCAACCTCGTCATCTTTTAATTGTCTGAACTTTTTCTCCACGAATAGGTTCTCCTCTATCTACAAAAGTTTCATTAGCAAAATAGGAATTGAAATATGCCGGCAACCCTTCTCCTGAAAAAGGAACCGGTGTATTTTGCAGGTGATAATGCAAGTGAGGCAAATCTGAAAAACCACTGTTGCCACACTCCCCTACTTGTTGACCGGTAGTAATAGATTGTCCAACGCTGACAGTGACAGATCCTTTCTTAAAATGAACCATGAATGAAAATTCATCGTTTCCGTGATCAATGATCATATAATTACCCAAAGGTTGCTCTGAATTTACTTCACCTGGAATATTATCGGTCACGTCATTCTCTAAAGCAACAACAATGCCATCTGCCGGTGCCGAAATTGGTTGTCCGAAACAAAAAAAATCTTCATTTCTGCTGCCATTTCCATCAAAATATATTCCGTTCTTAACGACCATAAAATCATAAGCGAATCGCTGATCAGTCGCTTCGGCATGGTAATTATCGAAGGTATTCCTTCCACCCCAAACCGTCACCCACTCACCTTCAAAAGGCAATCTCAAGGCGGTAATGGTTTCATAATACAGATAAGATGTCGGGGCTTCTTCAGGAAGCGGGCGAATTTCAAGCTGAAGAATCAAATTCGATGAATCCATGAACCAGTAAAATGCCAGCTTTCCCGCTTTTTCATACAGGGATGCCCGTTCATACGCAGCATTCGGCTCAAAAAAGAGCATCCGCTCGTCGATTATTTCAGTTTCCACCCCCGACTCCCTGAGAACATCTTCCTGATAATCTGCAAACTGTTGCAGGCTACCGTTAAAAACCTGCTTCATGGAATCCGAAAAATGATCCCATAATTCACCGGAATTGTTTTCATAAAACCACTGCATGTAAATTTGGGACTGTGCCATAGTATCTCTTTTTCCGTGATCGTCAGCGTTATTGTCATCATCGCTGCAGCCCGCCAAAAAAACGGCAATGAAAGCAATTACCAAAATGAACAAGGAAAATTGGACGTAATTGATTTTTTTCATGTTTCTATCCTTCTGATTTTCTGATTAAATTCTACTTACGTATCTAACGGTAAGCTCACTGTCGGCAATGGAGCGCAGCGGAATTGCCGTCCAGTGGAGCGCTTGGTTCGGCGGTTTTATTTTGCCGCCGACACATTAATGCTGCGAAAAGTTTCAAAACACCTTCCATCTTCCTGCAGAAGCGTCAATTCCCAAAACTTCGACTTCAGGAAGAAAGTCTGCAATTTGCGCTGTGATAGAACCGTCACCGCAGCCGAGATCAAGGACACGTTCAGATCCCTTCAGATTGAGCTCAGCTATAAGCCTGGTTCCCCATCCCTTTTGATGGTCGGAAGCCTTCTCGTATTTTTTACCGTCGAATTCGTGTGTCATCTCTCCTGCCGAACCATTTATTATCAGGAACTTTTCCCTGATAACAGTCCAAAACCGTCATTATCAGGGAATATTCCCTGACTTTTTTGACGATGACCGGTAAATTACTGTGTCCTTATCCTTAAATATGAAATCTGAAAAAAAACGCCATAAAATGTCCGTCAGCACATGTGTTTCCAAAATACAGGGTTCATGCCGAAATTTTTTTCAGGTTTTCATATCTGATCAGCGTTTGTTTTTTTCCTGCACAGAAACCGCTTTGACCCTGCGTCAAAAAAATTCGGCGCAGGTTATAAGAGCGTTCTCCGTTTTTAGGAAAAACAAAATCAAATCTGTTCCACATTTTCTTCTCACATGGAGCGAAATATGTCAAGCACAAAAAATAAAGACCGCAAAATAATGGATGAGGTTCGTGATGTAATGCGGCTTCATCATTACTCAATCCATACGGAGCGGTCATACTGTGACTGGATTAAGAGATTTATCCGGTTTCACAAAATGAAATCACGGGATGACCTGAAAGACGGGGAACTCAAAATCGAAGAGTTCCTGACGCATCCGGCTGTGGACGGGCATGTTTCACCGTCCACGCAGAATCAGGCCATGAATGCTCCGGTGTTTCTGTACCGGAAAGTGCTTAAACAGGAGCTGGATCAGAAGATTGATGCTGTCCGGGCCAAAAACCGGGAAACCGTGCCTGTGGTGATGACCCGTGAGGAAGTGGTGCAGGTAATCGGGTTTATGGAAGGAATTCCGCAACTGGGGGCAAAACTGCTTTACGGAAGCGGAGTGCGGATCACCCAGGCCGGACAGACAAATTCATGCAAAATTCAATATTGGCACTGTAATCATTTCCTCAATATACTCTCTGTTTTTGACAGTCTCATAAATTTTACGGCTTACATCCGGGGAAACAACTTTTTCTCCGCAAATCTCACAGGCATCATAGCTGACATTTTTGACAGCACAGAGATTTCCACTGATTCTGAGATCAGTAATGCCTGTTTTTCTTACCATCCTGCCATGACAGGCGGCACAGGTATTCATCATTCTATTCTCCTTTTATATTCATTGTCCCATTGTTCAGGATAAAAAATCTTCAATCTGTCAACCGATCCTTTCCTGTCACGCAGTTTTGCTTCGCTCTTCACATGTTCTGCATGACGGAAAAGGTTTGGGACGAAAAGAAACTGTTTTCCGTCCGCTTTTTTTCTCTTCCTCTTTCAATGCCCTGAAGATTGCCCGAATATCGTAATTGTACTGCCGGGCATGTTCTTCCCGGATTGCCCTGATTTCCTCAATAATACTGTCTTTCCAAATGATTATTCTCCTTTCAGTTCTTCCGGTGTGCAGATGACAGGAATCTCAAATCCGTTTTTATGACAGACCTCTGCAATAAGATTCCGCCTTTCTGCATTGCCTGTATGAGTGCAGTTCCATGTCAGAAGATAATCCGCACCGCTCTGATGACTGCAACAGCAATATGCAGAGAATTTTCTTCCGAACCTTTTCTTTTGGCACTGCATACTGTAAATAAGGTCTCTGCCTGGTCGTGAAATAAGATAGCTGATAAATTTCAGTTTCATTTTTTTCTGGTATTTCAGAAGCATAACGGCAAGCTGAACGGTCATGACGGGTGGAGTGCAGAGGATTACTGCTGACTCTGTTTCAACTCCGGGTTGTGCGGTGACAAATTGCAGAGCATATCACATTTCCGGAAAAAATTCAGCATAAGAAATTGAAACCGCTGAATATCATGTGACTGTGCATGCTGTGTTTTCAGACAGGCATAATACCAAAACCGCCCGTTTTTTGCGTCCGGTTGATTTTTGATTGGCATGTTTTTTTGATTGCGGTGTGCAAAGATACTTCCGGATTAGATGTTTTGCTTCCCAATCTTATTTTTTACAAAGCTGTTTCCCATTGTTAATAATATGCCTAATATTCTGTCTATGTGTTCTATATAAATTTTTGCAGGGTCAATAAGCAGATTTGTATCTTCGAGTTGCAGGAACTGCCAAAGTTCGCCTGTCGTCACACAGCCATATACCGTATTGTATGACAGTTCATCCGCCTGATTCAGCCGATGGGCAGCTATCATTTCGGCAGCACACTGCCCAAGACCTTCCTCAACTGCATTTCTCTTTGCTTCCACAAGCATAATCAGCGGAAACTGAACTGTCGGAAACGGAGGGGTTCCCGTGACAATGAAATCACATATGCCCTGAAGTCCCTCATCTGGGGAAACATCCAGCCTCATACCGGAATAAATACTGACAGCATGATTCAGAATTTCTCTGATTTCGAGCAGAACCGGGGCTATGATAAACTCGGAACGGGCTTTCTCGCTGTAAAGGAAAAGACTGCCGCTTCTCCGAAGCATGGTTCTGAGAAAATCAGACGGCGGAACAGGCTCGACATCACCAAAGAGTTCTTTCAGTGCCAGTCTGATATTGAATTTTTTACATACCATATCCATTGTAAAAGCACTGTAACTCAGGTTTTTATGTGTATCTGTTTCCCCATTCATGTCTTTTACCTTTTTCATTGATGTTCATGTGTGAAAGCAGCGGCTCTGCTGCAAAGCCAGACGGCGGAACCCCGTGACCCGTTCCGCATCAACGGATGTTATGCGGAACGGGTCACGGGGTTCCGCTTACCATATTCCGGTCTCTTTTTCAGCTTTTTTTGCGGAAAAATATCAATGCTTTATGCCTGACAACAACGAATTAAGCGGTGGGCGGCTTTTTGCCCGTCCGCCTGAACGATAGATTAGAATTTTTTTACACGCTTATCCGAAATATCTTTCAATTATATCAATTATTTCAAAAGGATGATATTTGTGTGAGAGAATATGAATCCCTTCCCCTTTTATATTTTTCAATTCCTTCTCCTGAATATAGACATTGATGTGAGGCTGAAAATGTTCTCTGTGAGTCGGTTCATAATGGAACATAAGTTTGTTTTGATTGAATAATATGTTGTAAGTGTAGTACAGATAATCATTTTTTTCTTTATCATACAATATCTTAATCTCAATATCCGTATCTGTTTTGGAAACAATTCTTTTTTCATATCTGTAATATATTGAATTTCTGGATATTTTTACATCACCGCCTTTAAGAAATTTGGTCTTTCCCTGAAAAACTGAATTCAGACGGTTCTCAAACTCTTTAAATGTTTTTACAAAGTTATCAGCCTGAATTTGTTTCATGACAGCATTGTCAATCCGTCAATGAAACATATTCTTTTTTTTTGGCATACCTGTTCATGCCTTCCTCAATAGCCTTCAATAAAGCTGTATTTCCTTTGAAATCCTCTTTCATTTCTCTGGCAAATTCTTCACGATCTACAATAACGACACCTTCCTCTTCTTTTTTAAAGAGAGATTTAAGTCTGAAAATGAATGACTTTAACATAAAACAGTCTCCTTTATTTTCTGAATAACCCGTTAAGTTGCTCATCTGGGCGATTCATACGCCACATACAATACACTGTTGTCATAATTTGAATGTAAAGTCAAATGCAAAAGACTTCTCTGAAACAGGGCTGTCCGCTTGAACGATGGGCTGTCAGGCATAACTCACTGATTCCCTTCCGCATACAAAAAATTGAAACGGGTCACGGGGTTCCGCTTACAATATCACTGCCTCTTTTTCAACCTTTTTTTATGGAAAAATACCAATGAGTTATTCCGGACAGCATAATGTTCACCTGCTTTGTCAGGTGCAACAAAGGGTCAGATTTCTTTATAAACATCTTTGCGGTGCCCGATTCGGATAATTTCAATTACAAGTTCTGATTTCACAATACTGTAAACAACCCGATAATTTCCTATACGGATACGATACATATCTTTTGTTCCGACAAGTTTTTTCATACCGGCAGGAAACGGGTCGGCAGACAATTGTTCAACTGTATGTAAGATTTTTATGACAAAATCTTTGGGAAGTTTCCGAAGTTCCCTGGCAGCGGAACTTTTCCACTCAATTCTGTATAATCCCGTCATTTCTCAGTTCTTCCAATAATTCATTATGCGAAATGGTGGGTTCATTGCGTCTTTCAGCCGCAATCGCAAGATCTTCAATATCTTCAAGCAATTCATAAAATTCAGTGACAGGTAAAATAATATTTGTTTTTTCCCCGTTTTCATTGATGATATATTGCGGTCTGAAATATTCCAAATCTGCAATCCTCATTTTGTTCCCTCACAAGTCCGATTTTGCCTGCGGTTTATGTTCACTCTGATTATGAAGAATTTCAGTAAGCAGGCTGAAATCGCAGCATTTCAAAAACTTCCGTCTCTCTTATTTTTTCAGCATATGTGTATTTACGTCTCTGCCATGTCTCATAAATACCTTTCCAATTACTGAAATCTGCCCTTGTCTCATCGTATTCATCATAACTTTCCAGTTTTCCGGACATCAGTGCCGGATAACAACAAATTAAGCGGCGGGCGGCTTTTTGCCCGTCCGCTTGAATGCCGGGTTATATTTTTGCTTATATTCAGAACGTTGTATCAAAAGGATTGATAATTCTCATTCTATCATTGATTATCTGATTGTGCTGCATATCTTCGGAATAAATAACAGAACAGTCATCTTCCAAAGCTGAAGCCAGAATAAGACAATCCCAGTATGAAAACCTGTATTTCAGTTTCAGATCAATTGCTGTGAGAGATGTATAAATCGTCAAAGGACTGATAATAAAAATAATTTTTAGGAACTCCAGAATCTCTTTCTCTTTTTCAAAGCTGATTAAATTTTTTATCTTACGTGCTGTAATAGTTACAAATTCGTTTATCACCTGAGAACTGATACAGATAGAACTTTTACCGATATGTTCTGATAATAACTCAATTATCCTCAGATGTTTCTCCTTTTCCGAAGTATCAAAAAGATAAACCACTACGTTGGTATCAAAGAATATTCTGTCTGTCATAAAGATCTTCTCTGTTTGTGAAAGTTTTTTCTCCCATTTCCCAACTCAGTTCTTTAATTTTATCCAATAGCTCTTTCCGAATATTTACTGAAACTCCTTTTTTTACAAGGTCGGTTATATCAGCAGAATATTTTCCGATTCTGAGTTCATGAATAAATTCGATTGCATTAATCTCATCTTTTTCAAAACCGATTTTTTCAAGTTTTTTATGGAGTTCAGGAGTAATTACTGTAAGCATTTTTTCACCTTTTCCTTTATTTTATAAAAATATAACGATAAGCTCAGCGGTTCGGTTTGCGGAGCGAAGCGGATCCGCTTGAGCGCCGGGTTATTTTTCATTGAAACCGGAGCCCCGCCCCCTGTCTCAGCACCTGTTTCTTTCGCTGAGACCCGAGTGCCTGCAAATCAGTTCATAACTGAGAACAAACATATTAACATGCTGCCTGAGTAAAAAGTTCAGGCAATATCTGA
>CAZHPS010000218.1:0-10788 GCA_964534335.1 uncultured Desulfobacterales bacterium | reverse complement strand
ACGCATGGGACGGGTCAACTCAACTCAACTCAACTCCAACATACAAGGGTGGGTGTAGCGATAGCGTAACCCACCACTGCCACAAAGTTTCAAATCGTAGGGTGGGTGTAGCGATAGCGAAACCCAACACTGCCACAAAGTTTCAAATCGTAGGGTGGGTGTAGCGATAGCGAAACCCACCACAATATGGGAATGGTGGGTTTCGCTAGCGCTACACCCACCCTACATAATTCCACATAATTCAGGACATTTTTGAATCTGTTCCCTCAACAATGCGGATTTCCTCTTTTGTCATGCCGTACAAATCATACACCATCTGATCAATCTCGCTGTCGGTTTTGTCAATTTGTAATTGAATTTGATTAATTTCAGACAGGTATTCATTGTAAAACTCTTCCCATTCTTCCTGCTGTTTAAGTTTTAATATCACATTTTGTTTTTTCAGTTCCCCGATTAACACAGAAAATTTGCTCGCATAAAAGAGATTAATTTTTCTGGTAATTTTTATTTTTGTAAAATTTGAAACGATCCTGTTCAAAAATTTCTGTTTCAAAATTTGCAGTCTGTTATTCAAATTATGAATTTTGTCTGATTTTACAGATAAATCAGCCTGATTTTCAGATGATAAAACCGGAACCGGAAGCTGCGATATTAAACTTGGTGAAAAGTTAATGCCACCATCCATACCTGAAGTGCTGTATGTCTGTTTTATAAAAAAAGTCATCAATCTGGAGTTTAACAGACAGACTATTGACTCAAGAGGATATTGATCATTTGATTTTTTGATTATATTTGTCGATTTGCCTGGCAGGAACAAATTTTCTCTGTCATAAAAAGATTCAAAATGTCTGATTCCAGAAATAATTATTTTGGGTTTATATATTTTTTCAAATCTTTTGGGGAAGTATTTCTTCAGTTCATCAATTTCAATAATTGGATATAAGTATTTCTTTTTTATATATGTAGTATGATTAAAACCCCATAATGCAGCAAAGCGGTCGATTGTGCCGGTATTGACCAGTTTCAATGAATTTTTCAAATTCATATCATCCTTAATCAGGGGAATATACTCATAAGCTTCGGAAGTCGTACAGGCACCCGCAATGGTGCAGACAGATCCCAATTTTTCAAATTTACTTAATTTTTCAGTCAGATTTTGATTTTTGTTTAACAGCGAACCAAAATTGCAGGCATATTTTTCTTCCATTGCATTTCTGCTTACAGTTACAGATTCAAAATCTGCATCAGTTGAATGCAGATTTATTGAAATATCACCATTGTTTTGACATTTTGATGCTGTAAATACCACAGGAAAAATACCTGCATCTTCAAAAACTTTTACTTTGCTGTAATCACAAATCGCATTGATATTATTTTTAAGAAATTTGCGAATTGACTTCCCATAATCCATTGACAGCCATTTATTGGGTGTAATCATGCCGCAATACCCGCTATTGGCAAGAAGATTCATGGATTTTTCAATAAAAGGTATATACAAATCCCAGTTTCCTTTGGCAGTTATATAATTATTGCTGATAAATTTGCGAATATCAGGCTGATTTTTTGTCATATTTTCAGAATCAACATACGGCGGATTCCCCACCACCACATCAAAGCCGCCATTTTTCATAATTTCAGGAAATTCCGCATTCCAGTCAAATGCTTTTTCCCCTGCCACTGCGGGATCGTCAATCAGGGAATTGCCGCATTTTATATTGGCATCCAAAGTGGTCAGTTCTTTGTTTCTGTTGGCAGTTTTCAGCCATAAACTGAGTTTGGTGATTTCCGCAGATTCATCATTCAAATCCACACCAAAAATATTGTTGGTGAGAATATCCTTATCCAAATCAAACACTTCCCGCTGTCCGCGTTTGAGCATTGCAATTTCACTGTTCACCTTCTGCCCTTCTTTGTACAGAAAATCAAAAACCTGATTCAGAAACGCACCTGAACCGCAGGCCGGATCAAGAACCCGGATATTTTTAAGTTTTTCCCGGTATGCCTCCAATGCCTGAATATGCAGTTCAATGTTTTTGTTTGCTTTCCGCTTTTTGGAAATCTTTTTCACAGAATCATAATCTGCCTGTGTCAGTTCCGGCAGACTGTCAAATCCGATTTCGCTTTTCCGATCCGCGAGCCAGCCGCCGACAGCCTCTTCAACAATATAACGGGTAATATATTCAGGAGTATAGTAGATTCCCTCTTTTTTGCGCTTTCCCTTTTTCCGGTCAAAATCCTGTCCTGCAATTTCCGCTTTCAGTTCCTCCATATCTGTCACAGACTGCTCAAAAATATGGCCGAGTATGTTGACGTTCAAATCTGAAGCAAAATCATAGCGTTCCAGTTCAATCACATGCTCCAGCACCGCATCTTTTATCATCAGACCATCCAGAATTTCATCATCCGCAAACAGTCCGCCGTTGAACTTATTGATGTTTTCTTCGGGATAACCACTGTTTATGGCATCAAACAGGGCTTTTACCCGTTCATAAATTTTGCTGTCACTGCGGTTAAATCTGTCCTCTTTCACATTTTTCAGCAGACCCCGGAACGTGAAATACGGCAAAATTCCGAAATCTTCGCAAAAACAGACAAACAGAAGCCTATCCAGCAGTTTCTGGGTTTTGGTCAAAAGCAGAGATTCTGAAATATCTGCGTTTTGTTCTCTGATATGATGAAAAAGACTCAGCCGCGCGTGCCGGTAATCCGCATAAAACTGGCGGCTGATGTTTTTTTCCTGTTCCTGCCGTTCACGGTACAGCGTATCGGTAAAGGATTCACCCTTTTCCGCAGTCAGGCGATCTTTGTGCAGCAGAAACAGAAAGCGTTTCATGTCCCTGTCAAGAGATGGAATGTCAAAACTTTCATACCGTGTGCGATCATTGTGGAAATAAAGGCGGATTTCCAGAAAGTTGGACACAATCACCCAGCGGCAGGTTCCGCCCATTGCACCGGCATAATCAAAAGCCTGCTGAACAGGCGTGCGTCTGTCATTTTTCCGGGTTTGGGGTTTGTCCAAATCTGTGCGCGCATCCTTGAGTTCAATCACAACTTTTATATCAGCACACGTTTTTCCATTGGAATCAAGGGAGAAAAATCCCAGCGCGCCGTCCATTTTTGTGCTGCCGGCCAGCGTTTTCTGCTCCTCTTCCAGATTCCAGACAGATGAACCTTTGGAATGCACATAACCCAGCACATCCCCGAAAAACACGCGCAGAAAACTGCTCTGCAACTGCTCCTCTTTTGCCTGCAGAATGCGTCCGGAGCGGATGCCCTCCTGCCAGTCTTTTATCAAAGCCTTTTTTTCCTCAAGTCCGGAAGACAGAATTTTCTCCAGAGGTGCGGATTTGATGTCAAGATATTTGTCGGTGAATATGCGGCTGTGGGACTGCATGGATTACCCCTTTCAATAAACAGAACTCCTGCAAAACTGAAGGTTGACCTTTTTAACTATATGTTTTTATTGTATCTGAAAATGAAAAATCTGTATTTGCAGGAGATTTTATAAAAAAACTGTTGACATTTTTAAATAAATATATAATTTTAATACAGCTCATCTACCAAAAAATGTAAAAAAAACGTAAAAGGCTGTGAATCAGGTTATTATGATTTAACTAAAGTGGAAGGCTTTTTACGGATTTTTTATCAAGCGTAGAAGGAGTAACAACGCCGTTACAATCACTTTGTAGCGGCGTTAGCTTTTTGAGAAAAATTTTCAAACTGCTTTTTAAGTTTATTCTTCTGGTGAGATCGGGTTACCATATAAGCAGTCCATAAAAGAATATATCCGTTTCTTTCTGCCAGCAACACCAAATATTCTTCTTTTTCAAGCCATAAACAAATTCTTTTTTCATTCCCCCTGTAGTTTTCCCAAACTTTTATACAAACTTCTGCCCCTGATTTTTCAATAACAGGTTTGGGCCATCGGATTCTTTCACATCTGCGCATATCCGGCATTCTGTCTTCTTCTGCGGAGCCCTCTGATATTAAATGCCAAAATGTAGTACATGACCAATTTAGATTTTATGGTATCAATTCCCCTCTTGAGAGGGGCAGGGGTGTGTTTTGGGTGTGCAATTCCGGACACACCCCTGCCCCTCTCAAGAGGGGAATATATAAAATTCAACGTGGTCATGTAGTAGCTTCTTTGCCAAGTATTACCGGATGGCGTTTTAAAGCTAATTTTTGTCCTTGATAAAAGGATTTGTTATGAACAAAATCATCACAAAAATAACGATAAACAGCTTCCAAATAATCATTCCAATTTCCATTATAATTTTCCAGAAGTATTAAATCCGGCAGACAGTTCATTCCAATCCCCCGTTAAAATTTGGATTCCATATAAAAAGATTAAATTTTTTCTCTCTCAGCAAAGTTGATTTTGTCAATAAATATCCTGATTTTTCACGTATCTTATTTATTAAGCCTAATTTTGCCTGACTTGTATTAAGTTCCCTGTGGACATAAGATACCGCTCCTGTCAACAAATCACAAATTTGCAATATTTCAATCTCTTCTGATCTTACCAATTGTATTTTTTCAATTATTTCTCTTGAAAAATCATATAAATTATTTGAAAGAATTTCATGCAATTTGTGAATTTTTTCTCCACCGCATGTATCTTTTATATCTAAATATATTCTATATTTTTCATGAGGATCCAAAATTGCTTTTAACATAGTGAAATACATTTTATAATACCATATATTATGGGTCTGATTAAAAATTTTGTGATTTAACTCAGATTTGTTTAACGCTATCAAAGTACGAAAAGTCAAATCGTTGTTACAAAAAAAATAGTCAATTATATCCATATAGAACAGAAGTTTTGAAGGAGATACTTTAGTCCATTTTATCTCAAAAAATGGTTTTAATCCATGCCGTATCTTAATTTCTCTCAAATCTTTAAAAACAGTTCCGGTTAATTCGAGAGGGCAGCTTATACCACCAAGAACCATTACAGGTTGATGATCATTTTCCAAATGACAGGATTCATCACAATAAATATTAAATATTTTTGGCATTTAAAAATTTTCCCAATTAAGATCTATACCGATTCTCCATTGGTTTGATCCAATATCGTCAGTTTTTCCGCTGTTTCGTCTGTGCAAAAAACCGCTCCGCTTAATTTTTGCACTCCTCCGGAAGTCAATGGGGAATCGGTATAACATAATCCGCCATATCCGTCTGCGAATCAGTCAAACCGGTTCAGGCATCAAACTGCCACGGCCCCCTGCGTGTGGGTTTTTTCAGGGATTTTTCCAGTTGCTGCAGAAAGAGTTTGCGGGGAACTTCCCTTGCCCCGAAGCTGGACAGATGCCGGGTGTGAACCTGACAGTCAATGAGATCAAAATTCCATTTTTCCAACTGCCCCACCAGTTTTACAAACGCGGCTTTGGAGGCATTGCTTACCCGCATGAACATGGATTCACCGAAAAAGGCTCCGCCCAGGGAAAGCCCGTAAAGTCCGCCCACCAGACGGCCATCGAGCCATGTTTCCACAGAATGGGCATACCCCTGCCCGTGCATACGGCAGTAGGCCTCAATCATTTCATCCACAATCCATGTTCCCATGCCGGTTTCTGTGCGCACAGATGCGCATTCGCAGATCACCTGCTCAAATGCCGTGTCCATTGTGATATGGAACATTCCCTTCCGCATGGTCTTTTTCAGACTTGCAGAGACAATAATTTCCGCAGGATACAGTACCAGTCTGGGGTCAGGCGACCACCAGATAATGGGTTCATCTTCACTGTACCAGGGAAATATCCCCATTTTATAGGCCAGAAGAAGGCGTTTGGGACTCAAATCCCCGCCTACGGCCAGCACCCCTTCCCTTTCTGCCAGATGGGGAGGGGGAAATCCTATTTTTTCACCAAGCTGAAATACAGGCATGACTGTCACTTCTTTTCCTGCAGCATACCGTTATAATCAAAAACAATCTCATCGTCTTTCACATCCAGATACACAGTTCCGCCTTTTTCCAGTTTTCCGAACAGAATTTCATCAGCAAGTTTGTCCTTGATCTCTGTCTGGATCAGACGGCTGAGCGGTCTTGCACCGTAACGGGCATCATATCCTTTTTCAGCCAGCCGTATGCGGACATTGTCTGAAATGCGAAGACTTACCTTTTTGCCGGCCAGTTGGCCGTTGAGTTCCGCAATGAATTTGTCCACCACCTTTTTCATGATTTCCACAGACAGCGCGTTAAAGGTGATAATGGCATCCAGCCGGTTCCGGAACTCAGGCGAGAAAAACTTTTCAATGGCTTTTTCGCTTTTGCTTTTCACATCTTTTTTCGGATCATTGAATCCAATGGTCTGGGTACTCATTTCCCTGGCTCCCGCGTTGGATGTCATAATCACAATCACATTGCGGAAATCAGCCTTTTTCCCGTTGTTGTCTGTCAGAGTGGCATAATCCAGCACCTGCAGCAGAATATTGAAAATATCCGGATGGGCTTTTTCTATTTCATCCAGAAGCAGAACACAGTGGGGATGTTTGCGTATGCCGTCTGTGAGCAGACCGCCCTGATCAAAACCGATATACCCCGGAGGCGCGCCGATAAGACGGGCCACTGTGTGTTTTTCCATGTATTCGCTCATGTCAAAGCGCAGAAAACTGATGCCCATACTCAATGCAATCTGCCGTGCCACCTCGGTTTTTCCCACACCTGTGGGGCCGGTGAACAGAAAGGAACCCACCGGATGTCCGGGTGTTCCCAGTCCCGCGCGCGACCTGCGGATGGATTTGACCAGAGAAAATATGGCATCATCCTGACCGAAAACCGCTTTTTTCAGGCTTTCCCCCAGATTTTCCAGCCGTGATTTGTCAGAAGAGGATACGCTCTGGGTGGGAATCCGGGCCATCTTTGAGACGGTTTTTTCAATATCCGCAGGATGGGCTTTTTTGCGGAACAGGCCGCCGTTCAGACGCAGAAAGGCCCCGGTTTCATCAATCACATCAATGGCCTTGTCCGGCAGGTACCGGTCATTGATGTATTTGGCGGAAAGCTCTGCCGCAGATTTCAGTGCCGCGTCTGTATAGACAATATTGTGATGTTTTTCATAGCAGTCTTTGAGTCCTTTGAGAATCTTATAGCTTTCCTCCACAGTGGGTTCGGAAATTTCAATTTTTTCAAAGCGCCGGGATAAAGCCCGGTCTTTTTCCAGATGATTCTGGTATTCCTCATAGGTGGTGGAGCCGATGCACCGCATTTCTCCGCTGGCCAGAAAAGGTTTCATGATATTGGATGCATCCATGGAACCGCTGCTGGTGGCTCCCGCGCCCACAATGGTGTGGATTTCATCAATAAAGAGAATCGCATCTTTTTTCTGTTTCAAAGCAGCAATAACAGCTTTCAGTCTTTTTTCAAAATCCCCCCGGAATTTGGTTCCCGCGAGAAGCGTACCCAGATCCAAAGCATAAATGCGCACATCTTTGAGCAGATCAGGCACATTTCCGGCATGAATCTTCAGGGCCAGGCCTTCGGCCATAGCGGTTTTTCCCACGCCCGGCTCTCCCACAAACACAGGATTGTTTTTGCGGCGGCGGCAAAGCACCTGAATGGTGCGTTCCAGTTCTGTTTCCCGGCCAATAAGCGGATCAATCTTTCCGTTGGCTGCCTTTTCCCCCAGATCAGTGGTAAAGAGTTTAAGGGGATCTGCTTTTTTCGGAGCATTGGCAGGATCTTCCCCCGCAGTTCCGGTCTTTTCCGGCTGCCCCGGCCCCGTTTCCGGCGCCGCAGTGGTGAAAGCTGCTTTGGGCATTTCATGGGAAATATAATTAAGAACTGCCAGACGGGTGATGCCTTCCTGTGCCATATAATAGACAGCATGGGATTCCTGCTCCAGCAGCATGGAGGCCAGAATATCCCCCACATTGATTTCAGTTTTTTCACAGGAACGCGCATGATTCACAGCCCGCTGTATCACCCTCCGGAAACCCGCAGTCTGCTGGAAAACATATTCCCTGCCTTCGGGAATGCTCTGCATCCGTTCACTGAAAAACGCGTGCAGCCGGTTTTTCAGGTTTTCCACACTTCCCCCGCAGCTTTCAATAATCCCGATACCGGTTTCATCATGCACAATGGCATACAGCACATGTTCAATGCACACATGCTCATGCCTTCTTTTTTTGGCTTCCCTTACGGCAAAGCCCAGCGTAGAGTTCAGTTCTTTGCTGATCATTTGTCCTCCTCCACGGAACATTTAAGCGGATAGCCGCTTTCACCGGCCAGGCCTGCAACAGTTTCCACTTTGGTTTCCGCAATTTCCCATGTATAAACTCCACAGACACCGATGCCGTTCCTGTGAACACTGAGCGTAATCTGCATTGCCTCATCTGTTGTTTTGTTGAATACAAACATCAGAATTTCCACAACAAACTCCATTGGTGTGTAATCATCATTGTGGAGCATCACTCTGTACATGGACGGTTCATCAATGTCTTCCTCTTCCAGAATGTCAGATTCAACACTTTCTTCAACATCTGAATCAAAATCCGGGGAACTCATACGTCACCCTCCGAAAGTATCCGAGCAAAAATTCTTTAAAGTAAAACAGGCTTCCACTGAGCAAAGCAGAACATGCTTACAGCCTGTTCCAACGTAGAACAAGCTTCCATCTTGTTCCTGAGCAAAACAAGCTTCCGAACTGTCCCTGAGCAGAACAGGCTGGAAATTTGTTCTACTCTCTACTTTCCGCAGCATTTCTTATATTTCTGACCGCTGCCGCAGGGACAGGGATCATTTCTGCCCACCTTTTTTTCTGTGCGTTTCACAGGTTTCTTTTTCACCGGTTCAGAATCCCCTCCGCCGGAAAAAACAAGGTTTTCCTCACGGGGTTTTTTCAGATCATTGATCGAGCCGGACTGGACTTTGTGAATCCGGAACAGGGTGGATACGGTTTCCTCCTTGACCCGGTCTATCATGCTGTTGAACATCTCAAAGCCTTCTTTTTTATATACAATCAGGGGATTCTGATGGGCATATCCCCGCAGCCCGATTCCTTCCTTGAGATGATCCATGTTGAGCAGATGGTCTTTCCAGAGCGTGTCCACCGTCTGCAGCATGACATAGCGTTCCAGATTTCTGAGATCCTCAGCACCAAACTCTATCTCTTTCTCATCATAAATCCGGATCGCTGACGTGTAAATCAGATCCGCAAGTTTTTCCGCATCCAGCCCCTCCAGCACAGCCTCATCCAGTTCCATACGGAAATTGAACTGCTTAAAAACCGCATCGCTAAGCCCTTTGATGTCCCAGTCTTCGGGAAGAATTTTTTCATCTGCGAAATCCAGAGCCAGTTCCTCTGCTTTTTCAAAGATCATGTCTTCAATGGACGGACGCAGGTTCTCGCCCGTAAGGGCCTCCCTGCGCTGTTCATAGATGACCTCCCGCTGCTGGTTCATGACATCATCATATTCCAGAAGGTGCTTGCGGATGTCAAAGTTGTGACCTTCCACTTTGGACTGTGCATTTTCTATGGCACGGGAAATAAGACCATGTTCAATGGGTTCGCCCTCCTCCATGCCCAGTTTTTCCATAATGCTCTGGATGCGCTCCCCACCGAAGATGCGCATGAGATCATCTTCCAAAGCCAGATAGAAACGCGAAGATCCCGGATCTCCCTGTCTGCCGGAACGTCCACGCAACTGGTTATCAATCCGGCGGCTTTCATGGCGTTCCGTGCCGAGAATATGCAGTCCGCCTGCGGCAATCACCTCTTCATGACGCTTCTGCCAGGCTTCTCTGAGTTTTGCAATCTGCTCAGGACTGGGATCAGCAATCTGTGCAGCTTCAGCCTCCCAGTTGCCTCCCAGAATAATATCAGTTCCGCGTCCTGCCATGTTGGTGGCAATGGTCACTGCTCCGGGACGGCCTGCCTGGGCCACAATCTCGGCTTCCTGTTCATGATGTTTGGCATTGAGAACTGTATGTTTTATTCCTTTCCTGCTCAGTTTTCCGCTCAGATCCTCGGATATGTCAATGGAAATGGTTCCCACCAGCACCGGCTGCAGGCGTTTGTGGCAGTCTGCAATTTCATTGATCACAGCATCAAATTTTTCCCTGCGCGTTTTGTATATCATATCCGCATAATCTTTGCGGATCATGGGTTTGTTGGTGGGAATAATCATTACATCCAGATTGTATATCTTTTTGAACTCAGCCGCCTCAGTGTCTGCCGTGCCGGTCATGCCCGCAAGTTTGTTGTACATGCGGAAATAATTCTGAAAAGTGATGGTCGCCAGTGTCTGGTTTTCGTTTTCAATCTTTACATTCTCCTTGGCCTCCAGAGCCTGATGCAGTCCTTCGCTGTATCGACGGCCAGGCATGAGACGGCCTGTAAATTCATCCACAATCAGCACTTCGCCGTCTTTGACGATATAATCCACATCCCGCTTGAACAGGGTATGGGCTTTGAGTCCCTGATTGACATGGTGCAGAAGTTCAATATTGCGGGGATCATAAATGTTCTCCACTTCAAGGAATTTTTCTGCCTTCGCGACACCTTCCTCGGTCAGCACAACGGATCTGGCTTTTTCATCAATGGTATAATCCTGCTCCTTTTTCAGCCGGGGAATGATGGTATTGACCTGATAATAGAGGCTGGTGGATTTTTCCGCAGGGCCGGAAATAATCAGCGGAGTTCTGGCCTCATCAATGAGAATGCTGTCCACCTCATCAACGATAGCATAATTGAGTTCCCGCTGTACTAAGGACTCCCGGTAGAATTTCATATTGTCCCGGAGATAGTCAAAACCGAATTCATTGTTGGTTCCGTAAGT
>CAZHPS010000217.1:0-10793 GCA_964534335.1 uncultured Desulfobacterales bacterium | reverse complement strand
AGCATCAGAATTTTTTTTGCCGCCATAAAACCTCCTTTGGGTTTGGGGGCAGCGGGTCAAATCCGCTGATTCTCCCTGACCATGATAAAAAAACAAATCTGACAGATTGACTTTATTACAGAAAAATTGCTGTCTGAAGCATGATACCAATTCGCCATTGACTTGATACTGATCCGGAGGAGTGCAAAAATTGAGCGGAGCGGTTTTTTGCACACCCGGAACTGCGGAAAAACTGACGGTATCGGATCAAACCAATGGCGAATCGGTATGATTCATATGATTACCATGATTCTGCGATCATGGCAATCACAAAAATCATCTGAATTTATCCCTGACAGAGGGAAACAGGTTTTTTTCCTCAAAATTCTTCAGAATGTCCTCTGTGGGAAACAAAAAAAATGCAAAACAACAATTCTACACCACTGTAAGCAGCATGAAACAGTGGGAAAAACGTCCGCTTTCCGGGATAAAGCAGAGCATTTTTTCACCCGGTTTCAGCCTGCCGGAATGAAAGATTTCCTCCAGAATGATATACATAGCCGCGCTGCCGGTATTGCCTTTTTCTGCAAGATTGGTAAACCATTTTTCATAGCCAATGCCAAAACCGATGCGCTGCATTTCATCAAAAAATTTCTGCCGGAAATAATGCGAGGAATAATGGGGCAGAAAATGATCCACCGTTTCAGGGCGCAGGCCCCGTTTTTCCGCAATGCGGGACAGGACTTTTCCCATGCTTGAAATGATTTCCCTGTCCAGCAGCCGTATATCCTGCCGAATGGAAAACAGCCAGGGTTTCTGCTCTTCGGGAATATTTTCTGTTTCCCGCCAGCCGGTTATGCTGCCGTCCTCTTTTTTCACACCCCCGCCATACATGCAGGTTTCCAGTTTTCCCGCAAGGGAGATATGCTCAATCCACTCAATCTTCAGGGAAATGCGATCCGGGTTGGCTTTTGCGGAAACAAATGCCGCACCTGCGCCGTCTGAAAGCATCCAGCGCAGAAAATCAGCATCAAAGGCACGGATGGGCTGTTTTTCCAATCCGCCATTTCCGTCCGGATCTGAAATATACGGATTCATAAATTTTGCCCGTGTATAGGACGAAGCCAGTTCAGAGCCTGTCGCGACCGCGTTTTCAGATATGCCGCAGGCCACATTCATCCATGCGTATTTCAGCGCGCTCATGCCGGAAACGCAGATACCGCCAGTTGTGACTGCATCGCATTCCGCAATTCCAAGTTCTCCCAGCACCATAAGGCCGTGTCCGGGAAGAAGCAAATCCGGAGTGGAAGTGCCGCAGGCTAGGCATTGTATCTGTTCTGTGCAGAAATCCGCACAGGGACGGAGTCTGCGAACTGCTTCGGCTGTCAGTTGCGCATTGCTGTGGGTCAGTTTTCCCGTTTCCGGATCAATCGCGTAGTAACGGGTTATAATTTTGTTGTTTTTCAGAACAATCTGACGGGCTTTGGAGGATATATTCTGAATTTTTCCAAGCACATTTTCGATTTCATCGTTTGTAACAGCCGCATTTGGCATAAATGCGGACACATCGTTGATAAAAACATCCATAAATGATCTTTCCTGATTTTAGGGAAATTAAACTTCTTAAAGTACCGCCTGTGTTCAGATGTCGGGTTTCGGGTGTCAGGGACAGATATTGAACACCGAACACTGAAACCTGATACCATTACTCAGAAGATTTGACAGTATAGCCACGAATGACACGAATCTGCACGAATTACACAAAACATAATTCGTGTAATTCGTGCAATTCGTGGCTGCATCATCAAATGTTCTAAGTAATGGTATGAACGCTGAAATCTGAACACTGAAACCGGTATATCAGCAGTTTTCAAATCCCTTAATGATGCACATGCCGGATACATTTTTCCAGAAGTGCGGAATAGGTTTCGTAAAATTCCCTTTCTTCCATCCGGGTGGGAATGACCGCGTTGAGAAAGGTGTAATAATCCAAATCAGCAATGACAATCTGTTCTTTCCTCTGTTCATACAAAGGCGTTCCGGGAAGCGGCGTCAGAATGGAAGGCAGAGGCAGATCAATGGGATGATTCTCTATGAAATTTTCCAGAGCCGCAAAATCCTCATGGCTGTAATCCGGTGATACAATAAAATCCCCGATAATGCGTATTCCAAGTTCTTTGAGAAATTCCATTGCCGCGATATTGGTCTGCACAGCATTTTTTTTGTTGTAATCTGTCAGACGCGAATCACTTACCTCTTCCAGACCGATCACTGCCGTTTCCAGCCCGGCCTGCTTCCACAGCCGGAACAGTTGAGGATGCCGGATAACCGTATCAGAGCGCACATCCGCAACAATGCGCTTTTTCAGTCCGGATTCCAGTATGCGCCGTCCCAGTTCCTCTGCCAGTTTTGGATTGCCAAAGGTATTGGCATCCACCAGACGAATCAGGGGAATATCTCCCAATACCTGCATATCCCGCAGCACTGCATCAGGACTGTGACTCAGGTATTTTCCGCCAGTCAGATTGGGAACACAGCAGAATGAGCAGTGATGGGTGCATCCAAAGGCAGAGGCCACAAATCCCATTTTTCCGCCTACGCCGCTCATGACATATTTATCCCGGTGTTTTTCCACCAGATCATAACGGGGAACTGCATGATCTGCCAAATCTGCGCGGGAATAGCTGCGCGGAGTGAAATGCAGCTCTCTGCCCGGATTTGTCCGGGCAATGCCGGGAATGGACGGAGATTTTTCCCCTTTTTCCAGCGCATTGACCAGTTCCCGGAAACTGGATTTTCCAATGCCAATGACCACATAATCCATATATTCCCGGTTGAAATATTGGGGATCGCAGGACGCATGGTATCCGCCTGCTGCTATAGGCAAATCAGATCGTTTTTTCAAGTCTTCTGCAATCCGCAGCATGGCATTGGCTTCGCAGGTCATTCCGGTGATGCCAGCGAGATCAGGCTGAAATTCTTCGTAATCCTTCCAAAGGGAATCCGGTTCAGCCTTGAGATCCGTGATACGGACTTCATGGCCTTCCAGATTGCCTGCCAGCACTTCCAAAGCCAAAGGTTCTCCCCGGAAAATCAGGCGCATGTTTTTGATGCCGTACTGTTCTTCCGGTATACTTTTTCCGCTGTTGGGCGGGTTGATAAGCAGTATTTTCATGATGCTCCGTTCAGATGTCAGGGGATTAGGGATTAGGGGTTGGGGGTTAGGGGAAACTATCAGAAAATACCCGGAATCCAGCCCCCAATCCTCAGCCACTTATTCCCTTATTCCAAAACCCTGCGTATGGTTTTTGCCAGTTCATCCCGGACAACGGGTTTCATGAGAAATTCTCTGATCCCGTAAGACAAGGCAGTTTCTTTTGAAACCATTTCACTGTAACCGGTGGTCAGAATCACAGGAAGACCGGGCCGTATGCAGGATATTTCCGATGCCAGTTCCACGCCCGTCATGTTAGGCATGGTCATGTCTGTAATCACAAGATCAAAATTTCCGGGCTGCATCCGGAAAGCCTCCAGCGCATCCAGACTGCTGTAACGCACTGTCACTGTATATCCCAGTTTTTCCAGCATCATTTTCAGCATATTTGCAATCTGTGCATCATCATCCACCACCAGTATTTTTTCAGTGCCGGTGGGAACGGATTTTGAAGCACTGACTGCCATTTCATGCTTTGCAACTGACAGAACAGGCAGATAAATCTGAAAAAGGCTTCCCTTTCCCGGCTCACTTTCCACAATAATTTTTCCCCTGTGTTCCCGGACAATGCCATCCACAACAGCCAGACCCAGACCGGTTCCCTCGCCCAGTCCCTTTGTGGTGAAATAGGGATCAAAGATTTTGCCAAGAATTGCTTTTTCCATGCCAATGCCCGTATCTCTGACAGACAGCACAGCATAACTGGAGGAAATCAGCATGGAAACATCCGGAAATGGAACCGGATTTTTTTCCGTTTCCCTGAATGTCACCTCCAGAATTCCGCCTCTGTCCCGCATTGCATGGTATGCGTTGGTGCAGAGATTCATCAGCACCTGATGAATCTGGGTGGGATCAGCCATGACAGGGCCGGTATCCTGTATATCCTCCCGGATTTCAATGGTGGTGGGAATTGAGGATCGCAGCAGTTTCAGGGATTCTTTGATAATCGGCTGTATTTTCAGAGGTTTCAGTTCCTTTGGACTTTTTCTGCTGAAAGTGAGAATCTGCCTGACAAGATCTCTGGCCCGATCAGTTGCACTCAGGATTTCTTTCAGATTCTGCCAGCCCTGAGTTCCGGTATGGTATTCCTCCAGCATCATTTCGGCATATCCCACAATGGGAAACAGGATATTGTTGAAATCATGGGCAATGCCTCCGGCAAGTGTGCCGATGGCTTCCATTTTCTGGGACTGACGGAGCTGATCTTCCAGCACTTTGATTTTCGCAATTTCTGTTTTCAGCGTTTCGTTGAGTACGTTGAGTTTTCCATTAAGTTCAAGCAGTTCATTTTTCTGCCGTTGAAGGGTGATATGGGTTGCAATCCGGGCCAGCACCTCTTCCCGGTGAAAGGGTTTGGTGATAAAGTCAACAGCTCCCATAGAAAACCCTTTGATTTTTTGCTGCTGTTCTGCAACAGCGGTAAGAAATATCACAGGAATATCTCTGGTCTGTCTGTTTTCCTTCAGACGCAGACAGGTTTCAAAACCGTCCATCCCCGGCATCAGGATATCCAGCAGAATAATATCCGGTTTTGCCAGTTCTGCATTGCGGATACCCTGCTCTCCGTCCGTGGCGATCAGTATTTTGAAATCCGGCTCGCTGAGAAGATCGAACAGTACGCTCAGATTTTCAGGACTGTCATCAATTACCAGAATAACTGCTGCTGATTCTTTATTGCTCATCTGATGTATTTCCATTTTTTTACACGCTTCCCTGTTTTCACAGTTTCAGCAAAGCAGCCGCATTGCCCCCGCAGATGGCTTTCTGCTCATCTGCTGTTATGCCGGATACCTGAATTTCTTTGAAATACCGGGAAGGTTTCAGCAAAGGATAATCTGTGCCGAAAAGAATTTTGTCCGCGCCTGCCAGTTTAACTGCTGTCGGATAAATTTCCGGATCATAGAGAAAAGGAGACGCTGCTGTGTCATACCATACATTTTTCAGCACATCCTTTGTTTCTTTTTTCAGCACCCGGTAAAAAAAGATGCCCGCTCCCCAGTGAGCCAGCACAATCCGGTTTTCAGGAAATTTTTTCACCAAACTGTATATCTGTGCCAGTGTATTGGGAGATTTGCCCGGATACAGATGGCCGACCGGTTCATTGGTATGAATCATCACAGGACAGTTTTTTTCCCGGCAAATTGCCATGACCGGCTCCAGTGCATGGCAGCAGGATTCATCAATGCCGGACTGGTAAAAAGCCAGTTCTCCCACGCCTGAAAGCCCGCTGGCAAGGCATCTTTCGGTTTCCAAACCCGCTTTTGGATTCAGTGCATCAAAGCAGGCCAGTCCGATCAGTCTTTGCGGATAACGCTGCACTGCGTCTGCGATATAATCGTTTTCTTTTTTGAATATTTCCGCATCCTGCCAGGGAAATCCGAAAACAACTGCTTTATCCACGCGTTCCTCATCCATCATGCGGATGGTTTCTGCCGCGCCGACAATCCGGGATTTGAGTGAATCATACAGCAACTGAAACGCGGGTTCTGAGGGAAAATAAGCTGCTCTGTTTTCACGTACTGCCTTGGAAAACATATGCAGATGAAAATCAATAACCATGTTTCCTCCTTATTTATACAGATACTTAAAACATTTTGGAAATTATGCCGGGCGGATTTTAACCGCAGAGTCACACAGAGTTTCCGCAGAGTCACACAGAGTTTTTCTGTGCGGAATTCAGATATGAATCTGAACCTCTGCAAATGTTTCAGGTAATGGTATATATTTATCCGAAATCCTGAATGAAATTGTCCGATTTCATAAAAACTGCATGATTCCTGAGATCAGGGAGAATCAATATCTTCTTTCACGCCGGATAAAAATGATCGCCGAGTATTTCATCCAAAGAATATTCGCAGGAAGCAGGAAAAGAATCCTCATCCAAACCGGTTTCATTGGCAGCAGACAAAATGGCAATTTCATAGGCATAATGAATCTTTTTGTCCAGTTCATGGGTAAGACTGGGACTGTCTTCCAGCAGAAGCCGGATTCTTTTGCGCTGTTCTCTGAGAGTGCGCTCCCAGTTTTTTGAACGCAGAGCAGGCTGAAACTGCCATTTCAGCAAATGGGCCAGCAGGACTGCAAGTCTGTTTATCAGTTGACGTTTATCACTTCTTGCCATGCCTTCCAACTCCTCTGCTATATTTTCCGTATCCAGATCTGAAAAATTTTTCTCCCGCAGAAGTCTTGCGCTGTTCATCAGCCACGCGTAAAAATCCTGCCCGTAGCTTACAGCCGATATTGTTTTGCTCATTGAAGCCCCCTTTTTGTACCGCAGGATTTTCTCATTCCGACGGGAACACATCTGAAACCGGTTTCTGAAAAATTTTCCAATTCCCTGATTAAACCTGTATAATTGAAATTTCAGTAACAGTTTTTGCTTTGTTTGCAAATTTTATATCAAAAGTTGCAAATTTTCCGACTGTACGGGATGAAGCCAAGTGCAGTGCATCTGCAAAATCCAGTCCGTATTCATGCCAAAGAATTGCCTGCTGAACAGTTTTAAAATCCTCAATCTGCACATTCGGGAGACCAAACACTTTCTCAAAAGCGGCAATAATAATTTTCTTTTCAATTTTATAGGTATAACGCAGCACCCATTCCGTTTCAAGAATAACGCTTTTGGATATGTAAATATCATTTTCTCTGATGATTTTTGCTGCCCGCTCTGCCTGAACTGGATCATCGTTGGTCAAAACTCTTACCAGTATATTCGTATCAACAGCGATCATGCAGTTTTGCCCCTTCTGCAATACCATCTTCCATATCCTTCAGGCTTTTTGCAGGCCCTCTGTAATGGACGCATCCCAATATATCTTCAACACTCGTTTTTTTGAATGGGCTGATTGGCGTAAGTATAATACAATTATCTGAATTTTCGATAGCAAATTTTATCCCCGGTTTCCATCCATGCAGTTCACGGATTGCTTTGGGAATGCGTATATGTCCTTCATTGGACAGTGTTGCTGTTTCCATAAATACCTCCGATAATGATAAATGGCCGTCCGATCCTGCTTGTGCCGCTCCGTTTGCATGTGAAATTATTTCCGGCATCAGAGATTCTGCAAAACAAATTCTGTCCGCTCTCTGACAGAAAGCACGGGAACCCGTATCAATTCATAATCAAGCATGTTGTATGACATAGCTGTGAGAGTATCCAGTTTTGCTGCGGTTTGATCATCCTCACTTCTCACCCGATCCTGTGCAAATGCCAGCCGCTCAAAAAATAATATCTTTTTGTATCGGACTTCCCGGCTGTATTTCAGCGGTTCATCTGTATCCAGTCCGGAAAGATGATAATACGCGATGCTGTCCGGTATGCCCCGATCCAGAAAAATCAGTTCTGCATCAGGAAGAAATGCCTCGTTTTTCAGTTTCTGATGCAAAATGGTCTGCTGCATTTCCAGCGCATTTCCCCGGATACTGTCCATTGTTCTGCCTTTCTGCAGTTGACTGTCAATATAGGCCCGTGCTGCCTCATGGACAACCCGGTATCCCATTCTTTCCAGTTCGCAGATAACAGTTGTTTTTCCGGAACAGGGCGCGCCGGTGATAATATGCCAGTTTGTGTGACGTGTCATTTTTCGTTAAGTAAGGTTCCGTAAAATTTTCAGAAAAACCGGATTTTTCGGGAAAATCCGGTTTTTTGGGAATATTTCCCATAAGTTTCCCACAGAGAACACAGAGGAAACTTTCCCACAGAGAACACAGAGATTTTTATTCTGTTTTTCTCTGTGTACTCTGTATCTTTTCTCTGTGTCCTCTGTGGGAAACCAATACAAATGTTTCACAGAGAACACAGAGATTTTTTTCTGTTTTTCTGTGTTCTCTGTGGGAAACAATATTTTTTCCCTGCGTACTCTGTATCTTTTTATGCCAGCAGATCAGGCAGGCATTTCACAGGCATCAGGCGCGGCTTTTTTCTTTTCCACAAAATGGGCCGCAGCCAGCGCGGCTGTGCATCCTTCTGCAGCGGCCACCACGATTTGCCGCGCGTATTTTTCTTTCAGATCCCCGACTGCAAAAATGCCCGGAATCCGGGTTTCGCATTTTTCATCTGCCACAACATAACCTTCTGCATTAAGTTTGATTCCGGCCGGAACCAGTGCATTGTTGGGATTGAAACCGATGAAGACAAAAACCCCGTCTGTTTCCAAATCCCTTTCCTCCCCGGTTTTTGTGTCTTTCAAACCTACTCCGCAGACACCGCTCTGATCTGCTTTGATTTTTGTCAGCACGGTATTCCAGAGCATTTCAATTTTGCATTCGGCTTTGATCCGCTCCTGCAGAATCATTCCTGCCCGCAAAGCATCCCGGCGGTGCGCAATATACACTTTTTTGGCAAGTTTTGCCAGATAAAGGGATTCCTCTGCTGCACTGTCGCCGCCGCCTACAACCACAACGGTTTTGTTCCGGAAAAAGAAACCGTCACAGACTGCACAGTAGGAAACCCCTTTGCCGTAATATTCATCCTCGCCCGGAATGCCCAGTTTGCGGGGACTTCCGCCAGTGGCAAGGATGACCGCATAGGATTTGAGTGATTTGCCGCCCGCGAGTTTCACTGTATGAAATTCCAGTCCGGGTTCAACAGCAGTCACTTCATCTGAAAGGGTTTCCAGACCGCAGGACTGGGCATGTTCTGAAAATTTCATGGAAAGTTCCGATCCGCTGATATGCGTGAATCCCGGATAATTTTCCACTTCATCGGACATGGTGACCTGACCGCCCGGAATGCCTTTTTCCACCAGCACGGTTTTCATTGCAGCACGCATGGCGTAAATCCCGGCAGTCAGACCGCCCGGCCCCCCACCCACAATAACCAAATCATAAACACTGTTTTCCGGCATTGCTTATCTCCTTTTCTGCTGTTTTTTCTCAGAGGATTTGTATTTTTGATTTTTTTCAATATACAGAATATTAGCCACGAATCACACGAATCGCACGAATTTGGATTCACTTTTTTGTGTAATTCGTGCAATTCGTGCAATTCGTGGCTAAAATAAACAGGCAGATTTTCCTCCTTTTGTCAAATCAGCTTAAAACACTGTTTTCCGGATGCAGAATATTAGCCACGAATCACACGAATCGCACGAATTTGGATTCATTTTTTTGATATTGGATCAAACCGGCTGATAATGTCATCCCTTCCGGGATTCAGTTTGTTTTTCAATTTTTTTCTATAATAATTTCAATCCTTACGGATTTTTCCGGAACCGGAGTCAGGCATAGATCAGCGGATTTGACCCGCTACCACTTTTTTGTGCAATTCGTGTAATTCGTGTAATTCGTGCAATTCGTGGCTAAAATAAACAGGCAGATTTTCCGCCTTTTGTCAAATCAGCTTAAAAAACTGTTTTCCGGATGCAGAATATTAGCCACGAATCACACGAATCACACGAATTTGGATTCACTTTTTTGATAGTGGATCAAACCGGCTGATAATGTCATCCCTTCCAGGATTCAGGTTTGTTTTTCATTTTTTTTCTATAATAATTTCAATCCTTACGGATTTTTCCGGAACCGGTGTCAGGCATAGATCAACGGATTTGACCCGCTACCACTTTTTTGTGCAATTCGTGCAATTCGTGCAATTCGTGGCTAAAATAAACAGGCAGATTTTTCAAATCAGGTTCCGTTAAACTTGAATTCCCCTTTTCCCAGAATGTCATGCAGATGCAGAATGCCCAGCACCACTCCGCCGGAACTGCAAACAGGCAGCACGGTAATTTCAAATGATTCCATCAGATTAAGAGCATCATAGGCCGGTGTTTGGGGACTGACGGATTTTGGTTTCACAGTCATAACCGCCCCTGCTTTTTTTCCGGAAAAAGAAATCTGTTTTGCCAGCATCCGGCGGATGTCTCCGTCTGTGATAATGCCGGACAGAGTGCGATCCGGTTTGACCACCAGCGCGACCCCCAGACTGATGCGATCCATGACAGCAAGGGTTTCAGGCATGGACGTATCCTCATACACCAGAGGAACCATGTCGCCAGTCAGCATGAAATCCTCCACCTTTTTGGAAAGCCGCTGCCCCAGTGCGCCCCCCGGATGGATTTTTCTGAAATCCCCGGATTTGAAATTCTTGCAGTTGATCAGCACAACAGCCAGCGCGTCTCCCATTGCAAGCAGAGCAGTTGTGCTGGCTGTGGGAGCCAAACCCATAGGACATGCCTCTTTTTCCACGCCCACATTTATTACAATATCACTGTTTCTGCCCAGTGTGGAATCGGGTTTGCCGGTGAAAGCAATGATTTTGCAGCCAATATTGCGTATACTCGGGATCATGATATTGAGTTCATCGGTTTCGCCGCTGTTGGACAAAGCCAGCAGAATATCATCCGGGCAGACCATTCCCAAATCCCCGTGCATGGCCTCAACCGGATGCAGAAAAAAAGAACGGGTTCCTGTGCTGTTGAAGGTGGCCACAAATTTGCGTCCGATAATCCCGGATTTTCCGATACCGGCCACAATCAGCCGTCCGGTGGAATGGCAGATCAGTTCTGTCATCTGCCGGAAACGGTCATCAATATGCTCAATAAGATGCAGAATTCCCTGCGCCTCTGTCCGCAAAACTTCCTTTGCCTGTTCCAGTATCATT
>CAZHPS010000216.1:0-10856 GCA_964534335.1 uncultured Desulfobacterales bacterium | reverse complement strand
TCAATACCATGATACCCCAAAATTGTCTATTATAAATTAAATGATCAATGCAGTACTGTATCAAATCAGTGAAGAATTGGTATTAAACCGGCAAAACAAAATTGACAACTTACCAGCCCTTTGCGAAAAAGAAAAATCCGATGATTATGCCAAACTCAGGTTAATGAATTTTTAACTGAAACAAAAATTGTTTTCCAGTTCACAAACCGCACTTTATTCAGCCCGGCCCGGCGTATGACCCGTTCATCAGCATCATCACCGATAAAAATACAGGATTCATCCAGACCGTATATCCGGCTGTATTTGGTACGGATCTTTCCCTTCAGCCTGCCTGTGAAAAAACTGTCTTTTTCCATCTCCGGCTCGTTGACCTCCAACGAAACCGCATCTGAGCAGATTCCCACAGAATCCAGAGCAGTTTTTACATCCTGTCTTTGCAGAAAACTTTGGATGGCAAGGGGAAAGGAACCCTGGGAATAAATTCTGATTTCAGGCATGGTTTCGCAATGCTGTATGACATGCCGGAGAACCGGCACCAGTTTCCGGTTCAGATGAATTGCCATTTCATCCGGACTTTTTCCATACCAAAGCAGATTGATGATACTAAGAAGCCGGGGCGCAGGCCCGCAGATGAGTTTTTCCACTGTATCTGTTTTTATCCCTTTGAAGTTCATATAACTCAGTTTGACACCCTTTTCTGCTGTGCGCGCAAAGCGGGAGAAAAGCAGGGACAGAAATCCTCTGACCATGCTGCTGCAGAAAAAAAACAGTTTCTGATCAAAAGGCATGCCCGGACGCAGCAGCAGAAAAAATACCCAGTTTGGCAGAATATTTTCACAGGTCATGGTTCCGTCAAAATCCAGAACAATTGTGCGAATCCCCTGCTTTTCCTGAGACAATGTCAAATCTGAAAAATAATTGCGCATTGCAGAAACATTCTCATTTTTTCTTTTCCAGCATGCCCCTGATTTTTGACAGAAGATCGTTTGCTCTGTAGGGTTTCTGAATCATATCAAAGTGATCCGGTGAAATCTTTTCATTCTCCAGTATATTCCGGCTGTAACCGGTCATAAGAATCACAGGCAGCCACGGATTTGCGGATTTGATTCTTTCCAGCACTTTCACTCCACCGGTTTCCGGCATCACAAGATCCAGAAGGGCTATATCAATGCGGTGCTGATGTTCCTCATACAGATGTATAGCCTCAGTTCCGTTGCGCGCGGGGATGACAGTGTATCCGTTTTTTTCCAAAGTCTGGATCAGCATGTCCCTGACTGCTTCCTCATCTTCGGCCAGAAGAATCACGCCGTAACCGGCCGGTTTTATGTCTGCGGATTGTTCCTCTCTATCCGCGGAAACCATCTGGTTTCCGGCAGGCAAATAAATTTTCATGGTGGTTCCATGCTCAGGTTCGCTGTAAAGGTGAATCATTCCCTCATGGGATCTGACAATGCCGTAAACAACAGAAAGCCCCAGCCCGGTTCCCTTTCCCACTTCCTTTGTTGTGAAAAAAGGTTCAAACACATGCTCCTGCAATTCACGGGGAATCCCAATTCCCGTGTCTGAAACGCTGATCATGACAAATTTTCCGGGTTTGGCCCAGGCATGGTGTCTGCAGAATCCGGCATCAGCATCGATATTTGCAGTTTCAATGAGAATTCTGCCGCCTCCGGGCATGGCATCCCTTGCATTCAGGCAGAGATTCATCAGCACCTGCTCCATCTGTCCCGGATCAGCATGGACAGTCTTCACATCACTGCCGGGAAGAAATTCAAGTCCGATGTGCTCTCCGATGATGCGGCGGATCATTTTGAGGGCATTGCGGATCAGTTCATTGGGATCAAGAAATCCGGGCTGCATGGACTGTTTGCGGCTGAACAGCAGAAGCTGGCGGACCAGCCGTGTGGCCCGATCCGTGACTTTCATGATTTCACTGAAATTTTTGCGCAGGGGATTTTCCGGAGACATCTGATCCAGAGCCAGTTCGCTGTAACCGGAAATGACAAAGAGCATATTGTTGAAATCATGGGCCACGCCTCCGGCCAACTGTCCCACAGCTTCCATTTTCTGGGCATGTCTGAGCTGGTTTTCCAGAATTATCCTCTCCGCTTCCGAGTTTTTCCGTGCCGTAATATCCACATGGGTTCCGATGAAACGGACAGGGTGCTGATGTTCATCCCATTCAACAATTTTTCCGCGGCTGAGAATCCATTTCCATTCCCCGGACTTTGCCAGAAGCCGGAATTCAATCTGGTGGGAACGTCTGCTGTCTGTGAAATATTCACTGAGAACCTTTACAGCATATTCCCTGTCTTCCGGGTGCAGGAGGTTTTCCCATGATTCTTTGGAGGCTGGAAATTCATTAGGTTCATACCCCAGCATTTCGTAATAATGGGGACTGAAAAATGTTCTGCCGGTCTGAAAATTCCAGTCAAAAATCCCATGAGTTGCAGTTTCCAGTGCCAGTTTGAAACGCTCCTCGCTTCTGCGCAGATCTTCATCGGCCTGTTTGCGTTCGGTAATATCCCGGTAAATGGCCTGACTGCTGACAGATGTTCCCTGCTCAATCCGGCTTCCCAGCACCTCCACCCAGCGGATGGTTCCGTCTTTGCGGACAATGCGGAATTCATATTTTGACGGCGGATTTTCCCGGGTAATTCTTTTTTCAAGCCTTTGGCGCACCATGTCCCGATCTGCGGGATGAACCAGTTTCCACATTTCTTCCGGGGAAAAGGACAGAACTTCCCCGGCAGAGTAGCCGAACAGATCCGTAAAAGCCGGATTAATCATGGTGAATTTGGGGGGATTTCCGGACAGGATTCCAATGGCATCCAGAGATGTTTCAAAGAGTTTCCGGTATCTTTCCTCACTCTTCCGGAGCGATTTCTGCACGATTTCCAGTTCTTTCTGTGTGCGGATGCCTTTCAGGGTTCTTCCAATGACAGATGGAAGCAGATCAATGAAATTTATATCTTTGACCAGGTAATCCCTTGCCCCTGTTTTCATCATATTCACGGCAATCCTTTCATCCCCGTAGCCGGTCATGACAACAAAGGGAATATCCGGTGACGTGTGCTGCAGCTTTCCGATGAATTCTTTGCCGGTGATTGTGGAAAGCTGATAATCCAGCAGCAGCAGATCCGGTGATGTTTCGGCAATCGCGGAAAGGGCCTGTGTCTCGTCTGAAGACAGGATGACCTCATAGCCTTCCCGGATCAGTTTTTTCCGGATCAGGGAAGCCAGGGTTTCATCATCTTCCAGTATGAAAATCACGGGGGATATGTCTTTTTTTTCTTTCACGCTGATTTTACCTGATTCTGTGTAATTACCGGAGTCCCAAACTGAAAAATTTGGAATGCCCCGGCCTGTGCCAAACTTTCAGTTCGGCATTTCAGTTGAAAATTCTTTCTCCAAACAGGTATGTTTCAAAATACCGTTGCGGTATGTCAGAATTTGATTTTTGCCATTTTGTCTGGTCTGTGATTTCAGTGATTATGATGATTGACATGATTAACTCTGCTATTTATATGGCAATCACAGAAATCATATGAATCAGCAGTTACTGAGCATGCCGAAGTACAGTTCCGGACTCCTGATTGCCTGAACCCGGATTCTCAGGATTGGGGAATTGATTTGGATTTTCAGCCAGCATCATCCGGGTCAATCCTTTAATCCTGCAAATCCCGGTTCAGACAATTTCACACAACTCATTTGAATCACAGTTCAAAACACAAACTGCCTGTCAGCCAGCAGCAGATTTCCTCTTTTTCTTCTCTTTCACAGCATTCAGAACCTCTTCCGGTGACTTTGCGGTTTTCACGGCCGCAAGAATGCCCATCAGTCTTTCCGGTTTTTTTATTCTCCTGATTTTCGTATATACCGCAGAACCGTCAGCACCGAATTTTACATCAAGAACAGTCTGAAGAGATTCTAAAATGCCTTCTGCTTTGCCTTCTGCTTTTCCTTCCACTTTTCCTTCCACTTTTCCTTCCACTTTTCCTTCCGCCCATCCCAGCAGTTTTCCCTTTTCCATTCCGATCCGTTCGGCTGTTGTGATGTACTGCATATTCACCTCCCTTTCATAATCCATGAGTTTTTCATGGTAAATGTTTTCCATGTCCCCAGGAAGCACCATAATCCAGTCAATAAAACGGTACAGCCGGATAATCTCATCCTTGGTCCACCCGTGACGGTAAAGATTTTTGCTGAGTGCCAGTTTGTACTGCAGGCGGCTCTGCTTATCCTTCCGGGTGTCCAGGGTTTTCAGATGGGCCATGACCGCGACCGCAAAGGGATTCTGTGATGCTTCAAGCTGTTTCCACTTTTTTCTGTAATCCAGCAGCTTAACGCAGGGAAAGGAAAACTTTGTGCTGCATCCCCACAAATCCTGCTTATATTCCGAAACCTTCCATTCCGGGTCTGTGTCTGTCAGCACGGCCAGACTGACCACAGGCCTGCCGTACAGATCCTGTCCCCTGTAATTGTACACAAAAACCCGGTGCGGAAATCCCTCCTCTTTGCCTCCCTGAATCTCGGCATGGGCCATCACCCAGGTTTCATCACCGTTCTTTTTCCACACCTGCATCAGTCTGTCCGCAACCCGGTTGCCTGTGTCAGACTCACGCGTGATCTGATGAAGTTCCTTATCCAGCGGGATATACCCCTTTTCCCAGTCAATCTCCTTTTCAATTTTCGGAAAAAAGAAGAGCATGAACTCCCGGAAATATGCTCCGAGTATTTCCTTCCACGGACTGTCAAAAGTTTTTCTGTCTGTCATGGTTTTCTGTCCTGTCACAAAAATATATGTCATAACAATCTGTATTATATAAAAAATATTTTATCAAGACACGCATCAGTCAAATATTTTTTTCCTGAGTGAATTCTGTTTTATCAGGATAGGGTTTCAGAATCAAGGATTTTGAGAAAGCGGACTGACAGGAGGGGAAAATACATCAGATATTATGGAAAATAAAACAGAACATGCCTCAGCTTTGTTCAGTATGCACACAAACCGGAAGATGTGTCTGCATCCTGCGATTACTGGAACAGGCATCACCGGGCAGGAATTGGGATAATGATTTGGCAGAGGGGCAAACCGGCTGATCCCTGATTTTAAACCTGAGCTTTGCACAGAAAAAAACTCTGCGGGAATCTGTGGAAACTCTGCGGATGAACACAGGTTTTCAACCGGTTTGACCCACTGCCCTTTTATTTCACATCTGCAACAGACCGCAGATTGATCAGCACATCTTTGAGTTCTGTTTTGCCGTCTTTGTCCGCATCGGCACTTTCAGTCGGGTTTGTGTCTATACCGGCAAGAATCTGCAAACCAATTATGACATCCAGGAGTGTGGCCGATGATTCAGGGGATGACTGCGCATCAAGCGGATCTGTCCCCTGCCAGATTTCGTCCCCGTCAGAATATCCGTCCCTGTCTGTGTCCGAATGTTTCGGATCAGTCTGATACTGGTATTCCTGCAGATTGCTCAGGAGATCGCCGTCATCATCTGTCTGGGCATTCAGATTTGATCCGTTGGAGTCTTCCCACGCATCCGGCAGCCCGTCTTTGTCTGAATCCGGTGCATTGGATTTCACAGGGGAACTCAGCACTGTCAGCGGGGACAGATTACCAGCCCCGTCAATCACTTTGATACCGAAATAATACAGCACGCCGGGATCAGGCATTTCCGCTGTGAAGGTCTGCACTGTTCCCGGAACAGGTTCGGGAATGTTCCCTGCGGTGATGCAGTTATTCCAGTTGCTTTCTGAAACAGGTACAGTACTGAAACGGATGTCATAGGCAGACAGATCCCCATCATTCGGTGCTGTCCACTGCAGATTGACATTCCACAAAGCTGTTCCGGTGGAGGCTGTGAAACCTGTCACCGGTGCAGGCGGATTCGGATCATTTGCCTGGGGCAGGGCAAACATGGCATACGCGGCATAATCTTTCAGAGAGGCAATGGCAATGCTGAAATATTTCTGTCCGGAGATTCCGCCCGGAACCGGATTCCATGTTTTGTTATCAATATCCCATCCGTAAAGATTCAGATTTGCGCCTTTTCCGCTTTCAGGCAGAGTGATGTTCAGTGTCACATTCTGCACAGCCGTTACTGTATCAGAAAATCCGAAACTGTACACATTTCCAACCTGTATCATACCGAAATTCGGGGGCGCAGGAGAAGAACTGTTGACAATCACGAATGAGCCGGTTCCGGTGAATGTATTCGGGCTGTAAGTCATTTCCAGTTCGCCGTTGGGAGCGTAATAACCGGATGCCGGGCCGACTTCGGTGGAGAAAATTTCAAAGGGGTTGAGCCACGGAATCGCGCCGGATGTGACTTCCAGAATGCCGGAATCATACTGGCAATCAGCAGTTCCGGAATACTGGTTTGTTCCGGAAGCGGTCATGGCAATATTCACTGAATATCCATGTGACTGTGACAGTGTTACAGCCGGAGCCGAAGTCAGGGACATTCCGGAAGCCGTGACAGTCAGAAGTTTGGGGTTGGTGCTGTCCGGTTTTGCGGTGATGACCATTCCGGCTGATTCATCCGCACGGGCTGATCTGAATACAGGAAGAATCAGAACATAGGTATCCTGAACAGCATCAATCATGATTTCCGCTTTTCTGCCGCTGTAATATGCCTCCAGATATTTTCCGATAAGCAGACTGCCGCATTTCACAGTACCGTTTCCGTCTGATTTTCCCTGAAAACTTCTCCGGTCAGGCGATACCAGCCATACATCCGCATCTGATACCGGGGTTCCGGTTTCATCCAGAACAAGTGCCAGAGCATCAAACACTTCTTCTGACCGGGAGGCAGCCCTGCCTGTTCCTGAAAAATCAGTGAAAGTGACACTGTCATGGTTCATCAGCGCAGGCCCGCTGCGTTTGGTTCTGTCACTTCCGGGATAGCTGCCGGTAATATGAGGTGGAACAATCAGATTGTTGAAAAAAGCGTCTGAAAAACCGGTCAGACCGCTGGCTGCCATCTGCTGCTTAATGTCATTCTGATAAAACATTTTGAAAAAACTCCAGCAGCTTTTTCCTTTCCATTCAGAAGGTTCAGAAGGATCAAACCATCTGGCAAACTGATGCGTCACCAAATCCGGATCCATTGAAGATGAATAAATCCGGGGAAAATACTCCGTGGGATCACTCATTTCATGCGTAGAATGTTCATTATTCATAATACCATAATTTTTAGGAAATTCATTCGGTTCTCCAGGATCTCCGTCATGGCTTGTTCTGTAAGGCCATAATGGATTTCTGTTAGAACCTTTTGTATAATCTCCATTCACATATTCATCCCCGAAACCCAAAAGATAATGTCCAGATTCATGACCAAGTGTCGAATACCAGTCATACTCATCCGGATTGTCCCCCCACCATATTTTACCCATACGGAGATGAGCTTGGTAGTGATTATATCTGTTTCCGAACATAGTTGCATTAGGCCCCATTTGATTAAACACCTGTACATCAGAGTAGTTCCACTGTGCGGAATCTAAATACGCACCTTTCACAAAAATAACATTTCTGACCACAGAATAACCGTCTGTGTAGTTGTACATATAATCCGCATAGCTTCTGAAACCGGATTTGATTTGATCATAAAATGCAGTTGACTGTGCTTCCTCAAATGCAACCACCAGATTCCATCCGATTTTGGGATGAACCAGTTGCACCAGAATATTGCCCTGAGCATCTTTGGACGCATTCAGCAGGGTTTTTCCCGCCCCCGGAAAATCAGAATAATTTCCGTCCGCTCCCATAATGTCGCTTGCCATGACAAAATCATACATTTTGCCGTTCACCGATCCTGCATAATAGGGATTCTGCGTCCGGGAATTGGCAAAATTCGCATCGCCTGCTTTGGGATTGCTCATTGCATAAAGCGTTTTCTGCGCATAGATTTTGGCATCATTGCCGATGTTCGGAAGTGAAATGATTCCCTGATCGTCTGTCACACCCCGGTCAGCGGTTTCACTGTTCACCCGGACAGACGCATCTTTAATGCCTTCACCGGAGTCATAACCACCATTGCCGTTTTTGTCTATCCAGATTCGAAAGACAGTGGGCGGAGTCCCTCCTGTATAGTTCTGATCATTCGAATTTGCCGTTACATTGCTGTAGGAACGGGTTGCAGGAGTAAAGGAAATACCGGTTTTTGAGGGAGTAACCAAACCTGTCCACCCGGAACTGACAGTTTTGCTGTAAAATCCTGAACCGTCTGTAACTGCGGTTCCTCCATTGTTGCTGAAGGTCAGTGTGACACTGCCAATACCGGTGTTGCCTGCATCTTTCACATATCCGGAAATGGTATAGGAAAGCGGTGAAATGCCCGTTCCGGATGCTGCAATTGTATTTGTTCCGCTTGTTTTATCAGAATTGACTGTCACCGTTCCGCCGTATGATATGGCAGCAGTGGGTTTGAATGTCACGGTTACAGACTGTGAACCGCCTGCCGCAATGGTTCCACTGCTCCAGTTTCCCGTAAATCCGGAAGGATAAGCAATTGAACTGACTGTCAGTGCTGAGTTTCCGCTGTTGCTGACAGTGAAACTCAGTTGTTTGGTTGAATTGACATTGACATTGCCAAAAGCAAGGCTGCCGCTCAATCCGATAATCCGGGTTACTGATGTTCCTGTGCCGGAAATTGAAAGAGTATTTGTGCCTCCGGTTTTGTCAGAATTGACCGTTACTGTGCCGCTGTATGATTGTGCCGCAGTCGGAGTAAAAGTTACCGTTACAGTGCGGGAACCGCTTGCGGGTATTGTTCCGCTCCAGTTGCCGGTAAATCCGGCAGGATAAGAAATTGAACTGACTGTAAGTGTGGAATTTCCGGTATTGCTGATGGTGAAGGTCAGTTGTTTGCCTGAGCTGACATTGACATTGCCAAAAATAAGACTGCCGTTCAGATTGATGATGCGGGTGGATGCCAATGTTGTAAACGAAAGTTCATTTCCGTAAGCAGTGCCTGCGCTGTTTGTGGCATAGGCCCGGACGTAATAGGTTGTATTTGCCGTCAAACCGGTAAGGGAACTGGTGAATGAACCGGTTCCTGTGCCGTCAGTGGTTTTGCTGTTTGAAGTTGTGGGATTCTGCGAAGTACTCCAGCATACGCCTCTTGTGGTTACAGACGATCCTCCGTCTGAAATGACATTACCGCCGGATGCAACAGTTGTCTGTGTGATGGAACTTACTGAATTTGTTGTTACTGTCAGGGGACTGACAATAACAAACAGGCCCTGACTTGTTCCTTTTGCCACATCGTTCAGGGGTTCGATTTTCAGCACACAGTTGACGGAATAATTGCCGCTGACAGTCCAGTTGTAACTGCCGTCATTTGGAGTGCTGTCTGCTATGGTTTCAAAGGTTTTGCCGCCGTCGCGGGAAAGGGTGATTTTTACATTTCCGGATATGCTTTGCGTTTGCCATGTTATGGGCATGATTACCCCGCTGTCCCAGAAAGAGGCCTGGGCGGGGCTTGAAATAATCAAATGACCCAATAACCGAACCTGTCCGCCGCGAACGGCACGCACATCACGGACGTCTGGCTTAAAAAGAGTGTAGTCGTCACAGCCATTGCCGTGATAGAAGTTCAAGTCCAACTCACAGTTCGTAGACGACCAATAAAAGGACGAAACCGCATCCGGAAAAACAGAGGTATCAATGGCCGGGTTGTATCTTTCATAATCGGCCAGGGAGCGGAGTTCCTCACGGATCGGCAGGCGCCAGTCCGAATATCCGGCCAGAGTAAGGGATTCGCAGTAGGAAAGGGATTCCTTCCATGTTATTGTTCCTCCGGTGGTCTTCTGCCACATCAGTCCGGTTCGGGTATCGGTTACGGTTCCGTCATTGTTAATGATCAGATTATCAAATGACCGAACCTGGCCGTTGCGAACCGCACGCACATAACATCTGTAAAACTTACAGATGTCGTAACTGTAGATATCACAGCCGTAGCTGAAGTTCATGAACCACGCACAGTACGTGCTATCTACATAGGTAGTAGACGACCAATAATAGGACGAAATCGTATTGGGAAAATATGAAATATCTGCGGCAGGAGAATATCTGCCCAAATTTGCAAGGGAGGCCAGTTCTTTTATGGTCGGCAGTCTCCAGTCGGAATAACCGCCGAAATTGGCAGAATTCAACTGTGTGATAAAATCCTCGGTATCTGTGCCGTCACCCGGTGTTCCGGCATAACCGCTGTTGGTTTCAGGATTGCTGTCGTACCATGTGTAGGTATTGTCCGCATCATGGGGATCGGCATAATTTTTAACACTGTCCTTGTTCTGCTTCACTTCCCAAATCAGCCCGGTTACATTGTCCCGCACCATCACCCATGAAGTTGCAGCGTCCGGCAGGCTGTTTCCGGCAGAATCCAGTTTGGTATAGGACGGGGGATTGATGAGGTAATTTCCGTCCTGCCCGTAGAAATCCTGACCCGGCGAAGGACAGGGATTGAGTTCGTTGCCTGCATCATCATAGCATTTGGTCTGCCCCGAATCCGGTATGGGCCATGTGTAACCGGACAAAGGGAGCAGGGCGGTAAACAGGATGAAACTGATAAAAATGCCGGTGGTTTTTTTCATTTTTTTCTCCTTTTGGGGTTTTGGTTGTTCACACTGTAGGGATTTTTCATAACAACTACAAGGATTTTTGATAAGAAAGGATTGTCCTGTCACTCTGAACAAAATCCTTTCATAACAACTACAGGGATTTCAGATAAGAAAGGATTGTCCTGTCACTCTGAACAAAATCCTTTCTTATCTGAAATCCTTGTAGCCCTACAACGCAACTTATCGTTTCAAAGGGCGATTTTGCTCTTTTTTCTTTCTGT
>CAZHPS010000215.1:0-10930 GCA_964534335.1 uncultured Desulfobacterales bacterium | reverse complement strand
TTAAGAAAGTTTGGAGACATTATAAACGGTATATTAGTATTTTGCAAGTCCCTTAAAACATTTTTATAAACTCTGCTGAGGCAGGCCTTTCTAATGCGGTATTTTACAATAGAAATGTTTCAAGTAATGGCATATGTATTTTCCTGTATTTTTAAGTAAGGTTCCGTAAATTTTCGGGTATAAACTTTTCAGAACTGTGTTTATGCAGCAGGAACAATCTGGAAGCTTATGCTGCTTTTATACCTGAAAATTTATGGTTGCCTACTTGTTGTTTTCTGGAAATCACCTAAAAAAAGTATTCCCCGAAATTTGAAAGCGGTTTGGTATTAAACCGGCAAAATCAAAAAAAGCAGTGGGTTAAAAAAACTGCCTGTACACAGCAACAATTGCAACGCCCAGAAGCATGGATACAAACGCGTTTTTTGTTTTGTATGCACAAAGGGCAGTGCAGAATGCTCCCACACAGCCCGCGATTCCTGCTGTCACCATGCCCGGAACAATCAGGGACAGGAGAATGGTTCCCGGAAGGGTGTCCATGAACTGTCTGAACCTGCCGGATTTGGGAAATTTTCCGGCCAGCATCAGACCGCCGAAACGCAGAAGATATGTCACTGCTGCGGCCAGCCCAATGGTCATAAATACGGACAACTGAAAATCACTTTCTGACATTACTCACCCCTGTTTTCTGCTGAAAATGCCGAAACCAATGCCCCGCCCACGCCGCCGATGACAATATACCACTTTCCCGGCAGAAAATGATATGCAAAAATGGAAAAAACAGCCGCAGTCAGCCATGGAAGCGCATCTGCTTTGCCCCGCCACAGACTCATGGTAAGGGCAGTGAATACAGCAACAAAAACAAAATCCAGTGCATAGGCTTCCGGATGTGCAATTGCCGCTCCCAGCCAATGCCCGGCCAGGGTTCCCCCGCACCATGCGGATAAAACACATATGCCTCCGCCCAGCAGAAACCATGTTGTCGCATTTCCCTTCCGGTATTCTGCCATTGTAACCGCCCAGTTTTCATCTGCCACCAGATGCATCATTGCCATTTTATGCCGCAAAGAGGTTCCCTGAAAAAGCGGATTCAGTGACGCTCCGATAAGAAGATAGCGGAGATTGATCACCATCACGGCAAGGGTAATTTCCGCAATGGGAAGCGGTGCAATCCACATATCCACCATCACAAACTGGGCTGACCCAGCGAAAACAGAAAGATTCATCACCAGCAGTTGCACCCAGTCAATATTTTTCTGTGCTGCCAGCACACCGAGAATACTGCCGTAGGCAGCAACACTGGCCGCAACCGGCAGGTTTTTGACAAATCCATTTCGGAACATGAAAATTTCCTCCTTTATCCATTCTGTCCGGAGAATATAACACAAAACAGGGCAGAAATCCTCAATTTTTTATGAAAATAAGTAGCCATCCGAAAGTTTTCAGGTATAAAAAATAAGGATTTTCCTGAAAATCCGGTACTTTTTCTCTGCGGCTCTGCATCCCTCTTTTTACGTTTCTTTCGGATTTTTTAATACACAAAACAGAGTCCCATCGGGACGGCACATAATAGCCCGGAAATTCATTTCCGGGCTGACATTTCCGGGCTGACTGGCACTGGCACTGAAACTTTTTCACCGCGTCAGCGTACTGTAAATCCGCAGCAGTTTGTCCGGCAGTTCCCGCACGTCAGATATGACATTGTGATGAAAACTGCCATAGAGTTCATCCAACTGATCATCTCCCACAATATTGACCGTGATGGCCCGTGCATGGATATTTTTTGCCCGTGCTTCGGAAACAGCCCTGCGGGTGTCAGCAATGGCATATTCACGTTTGTAATCTGTATCATTTGGAAATCCGTCACTCAGAACAATCAGAATCCGCACTTTTGCGGCAACCTGCTCCAACTGAAATGTGGCATGGCGGATGGCCGCTCCCATGCGCGTACTGCGCTGGGGCGACATGCCACTGATGCGGTTTTTCACTGTGTCATTTACAGATTCATCAAAATTCTTGATCCGGAAATAATCCACAGACAGCCTGCCTGTTCCGGAAAAACCTGCAATGGCAAAATCATCCCCCACCACTCCCAATGCCTCGCAGAACAGTACTATGGCCTCTTTTTCAATATCCAGCACTGTGGACTGGGAGCCGAAAACCAGGTTTGCAGTGGATCTGGAGAGATCAGTCAGGAGCAGCACGGCCACATTCCTCTGCTGTTTGATGCGCTTGATATACAGGCGATCCGATGGCATAAGCCCGGCTTTACGGTCTATGGCAAAATCCAGTATGGCACGGTAGTCAAACTCATCCCCTTCTGTCCATTGCCGCAGGATGGTGACATCTTCGGGTTTGAGCAGTTCAAATGCCCTGCGCATGGCGCGGACAAGGGCATAACGCGAGTGCAGGGTGCGATCATAGAAATCGACTGGAATCTCTGTCATAAAACGCTCTGCCACCCGCACATGATCCGGAAGATAATCGCCCATACTGCTGTCCCATTCTTTGTAGCGGAAAACCGGATAAGGGGATGATTCATTTTCCTGCGTATCTGTTCCTGCGCTGCCCAGAATTTCAGACAGATCCGGCAGCAGAATATTTGAAATCACAGCAATTTGTGAACCTGCTTCCGGATGTTCCTCTTTTTGCCGGGTAAGCACGATTTCCTGAATATCTTCGCTGCTCAGACTGCCCTGCTTTTCCAGCAGTTTTTTCTGAATATCAGATGTATAGGTTTTCACTCCTTTTTCTTCCAGCCGCACTTTTATCTGCCTGGCCCTGTCCTGCACATCCCGGAAAGCCGCATACACCATATCCGGACGCAGTTTCCGTGCATAGGGAATTTGCAGTGCGGGATAATTTCCTTCGCACAGAGATTCTTTCATCAGAAATTCCATCATCTCTGTCAGTTCCGGATAAAAACGCGATACCAGCCCCGCGCAGATTTCCACATTTGCATCTGTAGTCACACTATCTTCAAAACAGCGGATAATCCGAAACAGCAAATTACAGTGATTCGCTTTCACATCCTGCCTTTTTTCGTTCCTTTCGTATATTTCGCGGTTAAAAAAACACAGATATTTTTCACTCTCTGAATCAGATGAACAGGTGATTTTTTCCGGAGATTCCCCCAGAGCGATACACCGGTAGAGAAACCGCATATGTTTTTCACATAAAAGAGGTTCTTCCATTTGTTCCAATTCCTTATGCAGAAGGGGAAAAACCCTGCGGGAAATGCCCGGATAAAAACGGTTCAGCATGATGCGAATGCGTCCGTGCTCAAAAATATGGAACAAATCCTCTGCCATACGCGGAACTGGAAAAAGATGAAAAAAAATTTCCATATCTGACATATTTTTCGGAAAATCAGCAAAAATTTCCGGCACAGGACTGCAATGCCGTATTGCCCGTTCCAGATCAAAATCAAATGTGCCGAATTCGTAAAACGCGGATTCCAGTTTGGTCAGGCATTTGCAGAATTCCGTATTTTCCGCCGGGGTTTGGCATTGGCAAATATGATCAGGCAGGTAAATATATTTTCCGTCCGAGCATATCAAAGGCATTTTCTGCTCTTTTGGAAAAAAGATTTTCGGTACAGAACTCAGAGAACGGACAGACAGTCCGGAACCGGTGCGAGCGCGGAGATAGCTGTTCAACTGCGCGCGTATTTGGGGAAGCGATACTGTTACCAGCAGTTCTTTGTACGCGTCCATTCCGGGTTTTGATTCCAGAGAAAGAAATTTTCTGCCTATGGATTCACTGCGCGCAAATTTTTCCAGCCCCATTGTTACAAATTTTTTCAGGCCATGTTCTGAAAGCAGAACCAGTCCCTTTTCCAAAGCAGTCAGAAAAGGAGCAGTCAGGGAAACATCCGCGCGTGCAATCCCGCGAATCTGGGAAAGCTGCCAGCTTTGCTTTTCCGGGGAAAAACGGCTGAGGGTCTCCGGAATGGCCCGTGCCAGATGAAGACTTTCCTTGTATGGCAGGTCTTGTGAAAATACATCATGCACCAATCCCATAAAAGCGGTCACTGCTCCGTGATTTTGTTTTTCCAGAAGCAAAGACAGATAATCCAGGGGTTTTTTCAGGATGTATTCACCTTTGGCAAGCATGATCCGGACAAGTTCCGGAAAACGTTCCAGGCAGTCCGGCAGGCCGTATTTCAGCACCGGAACCCAGTAAAGAGCCATCATCCGTCCCAGATTCAGCCCTTTTTCACAGGAACCGTGAAGCACCTCCCGGTATGCGTTCAACCGTTCCTGAGAGGCGTCCCCGATCATTTCTGCATATCCTTTTGCTGCAATTTCACCAAGTTCAATGTCCTGAACAAAGGCCCAGAGAATATCCTCTTCTGCTGTGTCCAGATCAGCGCGCGAAAAGGTTTTTGGCTTTTTTTCAAGAGCGGATAGAATCCCTGCGGTTAAATCCGGATCGACAATACGGAGTTTTTCAAAACAGTTGCCATAATCGGTGCTGTGTTTCATCCCTGTATAATATCTGCTTGAATTTTGATTAAAAAAATGTCATTCTGAAACCATACGGTACGATGCTGTAAATTTTTCTGCAAAAATGCCCGAAGTTTCATACCAATTCTCCATTGGTTTTATACAATGCGGAATACAAATCCCGCGGAGTGCAAAAATTAAGCGGAGCGTTTTTTTTGCACAGCCGGAACTGCGGAAAAACTGACAGTATTGGATCAAAGCAATTGAAAATCGGTGTGAAACCGGTTTATTACGCTCCCGGCTATGCTCACAAACTCCAACTGCGTAACTCCTGCATATATAGGTTTTAAGAAAATAATTTTGGGGTTTCCTGCAGGTTGGGGTTCACTAAGTTCACCCCAACCTACTCCCAAAATATTATCTGAAAACCTATAAGTAGGCAAACGAAATTTTTCGTGTATTCAAAAAACCGGATTTTTCTGAAAAAACCGGTTTTTCTGAAAATTTTATGCCAGAAAATTTATGATATTACAATTACTTGAAACATTTGCAGAGATTCAGATCTGAATTCCGCACAGAAAAATTCTGTGTGACTCCGCGGAAACTCTGTGTGACTCTGCGGTTAAAATCTGCCCGGCAGAAGTATAAAAATGTTTTAAGTATCCGTATATTTTGTATAAAGTGAAACCGCTCTGCTGAAAACTTTTCACTCTGCTGATTTTGGATGATTATGAAACCATTTAAACTGAAATACGGAAATACAGCCATTGCATTTGAGCTTCCGGATCACGCGGATATTTATGATGTACGGGAACCGGAAAAGACTGCCACTCCTTCCAATTTTGCATGCGACCTGAGTGCTGCATTGGAAAGAATAAAGCCGAAACTGTCACATATCGCGATTGCCCTGGCAGATAAAACCCGTATGTGCGGATATGCGGAATACCTGCCTGTGCTGCTGAAAACCCTGACGCGTTTCGGCGCGAATCCCGCTCTTATTACCCTGCATATTGCCTATGGAACCCATGCCCGGCAAAGTGACTCTGAATCTTTGCAAATCTATGGAAATTCCTATGAAACATACCGTTTTGTCCACCATGACTGCACAGATAAAGACCGCTTTGTATTCAGGGGATTTACCCGCAGGGGGACAGAGCTGATGAGCCTGGGGGATGTGGAATATGCTGACTTTCTGATTACTTTCGGAGCCATTTCCCATCATTATTTCGCAGGATACGGGGGCGGACGGAAACTGATTTTTCCCGGACTTGGTTTCCAAAAATCAATCTGGCACAACCACAGCCTTTTTCTGGACAAAAAAACCCGCACCCTGTCCCGTTTATGTCAGCCCGGCATTCTGGATGGCAATCCTTTGGCAGAGGATTTGGCAGACTTTGAAAAAGTCCGGCCTGCGGATTTGTCTGTTCACGGAATTCTGAACAGCACCGGTCAAGTCTGCAAACTGCTTGCGGGTTCAGGAACATCCCATTTCCGCAAAGCCTGCGCGGAACACGGAAAAAACTGCGAGGTTTCCGCAGACAGGCAGTATGATTTGGTCATTGCATCCTGCGGAGGCCATCCCAAAGATCTCAATTTTATCCAAAGCCACAAGGCTGTTCACAATGCAGCAAAATTTGTCCGCCACGGAGGCGATCTCATTGTTCTGGCACAATGCAAAGAGGGCATTGGTTCAAAGACCTTTCTGCCCTGGTTTGAAATGGGAGGTTTTGACGCGGCCTTTGACAAACTGGCAGAACACTATGAAGGCAATGGCGGAACCGCTCTGTCCATGATGGAAAAAGCCGCACAGATACGCATATTTCTGGTGACAGAACTGCCTGATGCAATTGTAAAAATAATGGGAATACAAAACATTCCGGCAGAACAGGCAGTCAGGAGAGTGAAAGAATGTGCAGATTCACTGGCCGTGATTCCCGGCGCGGGGCTGGTGGTGAAAAAATGAAGGCCGGAAAACAGAACTCTCAAAACAGCCCCCCAGCATGGCGGCAGGGCTGTTAATTTCTCATTCCCCTCTTGAGAGGGGATAAAGGGGTGTGTTTTCAGCATGGGATTTTTGCACACCCCCTGCCCCCTCTCAAGAGGGGATTTTTTAAGAACTTAACAGCCCTGCAGTATTCCGGGTCAGCAAAGCATAACCCGACACCATGCTGAAAAAAACAGGCAGTTTGTTTTTTTGGGGAAATCCCTTACTGGTTTCCGAAACCGTTTGATTCTCCGCAGTCAGGACAAACCCATGTGATGCCGTTGCATGACAGCCCCCAGAAATTCTCATCCATGCAGTTTTGGCACATGGCAAAACCGCAGCTCCGGCACTGCCAGAAAAAAGGCGCGTTTTTTGCACAGCAGTGGCAGAGTGTGGCTTTGGCTTTTTCGCGTTTTTCCCTATACAAGGATTTTTTTGACAATGAGTCTCTCATATTCTATCTTGGTGCAGCGGTTCATAATTACATCTATGCCTGCGGCTGCAAGCTCTTTTGCAGCCTCTGTGTTCTCAATGCCCAACTGCATCCAGAACACTTTGGGTTTCAGGCGGATGGCTTCCTGCACATGTTCCTGAATCTGTTCAGAATTGCGGAAAACATCCACAATATCCACAGGCTCCCGCAGATCATCAAGGGATTTCACCACAGGTTCTCCCAGAATCTCCTTTTGCCCCGGACGTACCGGAATGATTTTGTATCCCTTTTCTTTCAGATACTTTGCCACTTTGTAGGAATCCCTGTCTGCTTTGGGACTCAGCCCCAGAACCGCGATAACCTTTGCATCCTGAAGCACCTGTCTGATTTCCCTGTCTGCTATGATGATTTTTCCCATTTTCAATGCATCTCCTTTCCTGTAAGTCTGGCATAACTCTGAAAAATAAAGCAAAACAGTCTTTGTGTATGCACATGTTTTCCGCAGCAAAGACACAAAATTTCACAAAGATCCGTGTCTGTTCCTTCTCACAAAATCCCCCCAATTTCAAGATTTTTAATAAATATTGCCCATTCATAAACCGGCAGATGCAAAAAAAATGCCGGAAATCCGAACATTTTTTTTCATCTGATTGACAAAACAGAGGAAAAATCATACAGAATACAAAAATCTGTCTTTTGTCCCCTGTTTTTTTTCAAAAGGAGGAAATATGTCCACAGATATGGAAACCCTGCGTTTCAGTTATGAAAGCCATCTTTTCAGAGCCATTTCCGCGCGTTTCGGATCTGTCCCTCTGGTGGATTTTGACAGCGCACGGCAGTTTCTGGACGCCCGGCGCCGGGATCTGCTCGGTGATGCTGTCCGTGTCACAGAGGAACTTCTGCCCGAAGTTCATGCCATTTACCGGCAGTGTCTGAAGGTTTTGGGAGGAGAAATTGAGGGGGATCTGTTTGTCCGCCAGAGTCCGGATTATAATGCCAGCGTGTTTGCCCATGAGCGGAGGTTTGATCTTCTGGTTCATTCTGCCATGATCAATGATTTTTCTGCTGATGAACTGCGCTTTGTGTTCGGCCATGAACTGGGGCATGTGGTGTTTCAGCATTCACAGTTTCCCATACGGGATATGTATCCTCTGGTAAAAGATCGTGACCCGGAAGGTGCGATTCTGCTTCTGCGCTGGTCACAGGCAGCAGAAGTGTCGGCAGATCGCGTGGGAATGCTGTGCTGCGGACAGTTGGGCGCAGCAGCAACTGCGCTGTTCCGCACGGCCAGCGGACTGCGGGGCATTGATGCAAACCGAGCGCTGTGTTCCTTCCGCAATCAGTATGCAGAACTGGAAACCCGGCTCCGCACTGCGGCTGACAAATCCGCATGGATACGTTCCCATCCCATGATTCCCATACGTTTCAAGGCCATAGAACTGGCAGCTCTGGATCTGATTGCATTGGGGAAAGGAACCGGCTGTTTCAGTGAAAAAGGTTTCCGGCGTATTGATCAGCAGATAGCCGCCACTTTGGAGGCTCTGGAAATCAGTTCCAGGTTTCCGCATTAAACATGCCGGTTTTGTTATATAATTTTTTTGATCAAATGCAGTGCTTTTTTGCCCGTATGAACACCTGCAACAAAGGGGCAGCAAACCGGTATATCAGCAATTTTCAAATTATTTACCCCGCATCTCACTGAAAAATCATGCAAATCCTTTAATCATGTGAATCACGGTTCAGACAGTTTGTCCCCTTTGTCTGAACTGTGATTCGTCTGATTTCAGTGATTTTTAAGGTACATGTCACTGAATCATCATGTTCATCACAAAATTTTGATGTCCAGTCAGTCTGTCAGAAAAGGGGAAGGAGATACCATACTGCTTTGGCTGTCTTTCATTCTCATGGATAACCGCAAAGGAGCGGCCTTTTGCCGGGATTACGAAATTCCCTATAGCAGTGCGATACTTTTTCCCCGCATTCTTGCTCTGTCCGGTCATTTTTTCCCTGATGAATGTGCTGAAAAAACAGAACAGCTTATCCGAAATGGCAGATATTCCCGGAAAATCATTGCCTATGCCCGCAACTGTCCTGACAGGGAACTGCTTTTTTTGTCTGAACATCCTGATGCGGCATCGTTAAGAAAAGAATTATCTCAGTTTGTTATCCTCTGTAAAACGTGTAAGTTAAGTTCTTTTTAAAAATTCCCTCTTGATAGCATGATAACTTCTTTAAATTTTATTAAAAAATTCGCATCGTTAAAGTCTGGATGTGTTAATCACCATTTTTTGGGAAAAGTTTTTTTCTTGCAATTTCAGATGGGGCAGTGTATATAAAATTCGGGCTGTTGTCGCGTGGCAAATGTGCCTGATAATAATTGCTTATATCCGATAAGAATATCGGTGTATTGGAAAGATGGTTTGAATTTATGTTCCATACAAAACTGCATGACAACTGCTTAGTCTGATTAACTGCAGTTTATTGTTTAGAAAGAAAAAAATGGCTGCAAAAGATATTTTTCACGATGCCGTCAGAAACGGACTCCTGAAAGAAGATTGGAAAATTACGCATGATCCTCTGTCTGTTGTGGTCGGCGGAGTTGAAATGTCCATAGATCTCGGTGCTGAAAAGCTGATTGCCGCGGAAAAATCCGGTGAGAAAATAGCAGTCGAAATAAAAAGTTTTGTAAGACCTTCAGTTATTTATGAATTCCATACAGCTCTCGGACAATATCTGAATTACAGGCGTGCGCTCTCAAAAAAGGAACCGGAAAGGAATCTTTACCTTGCCGTTCCCACGGAAATATTCAGTTCGTTCTTCAGCCTGCCGTTTATCCGTGAATCTGTAACGGAATACGGTATCAGACTGATAATTTATGATGCGGAGGAGGAGGTGATTGAAAAATGGATAAAACAGCCATTTATCGGAATTATATCAGGGAAGTAATCAGAAGACACACCCGTCAGTCTTTGTCATCAGAGCCGGAAGTTGAGATACAGAATATATTTGATACGGAAAATGATCATTATCAGCTTGTTCATACAGGCTGGCATAAAAAACATCGACAGTACGGATGTATCATGCACATGGACATCAAAAACGGGAAAATATGGATTCAGCATGACGGTACGGAAACCGGGGTTGCAGATGAACTCGCAGAACTGGGTGTTTCAAAAGAGGATATTGTACTGGCATATCATCCGCCTTATAAAAGACAATACACGGGCTTCGGAACCGGATAGCGGGTTCTGTTTAAGAAAAAGGGAATGCTGCTTACAAATTTTGGATGCACCAGGCATGTGTGGCCTTCTTTCATACATTCCCCTCTTGAGAGGGCAGGTCAGTTCATCACCATTTTTTTGTAAATAGCCCTCTTTCAAAAGTAGATTTTTGAAGGCTTATGATTCCAGATAACAAAAGGATAACCGGCGACTTTTGAAAGAGGTCTATTATCAAAATCACCTGATTGGTTTTACCGGTGTTTTCAAGGTCAATTTCCTTATTCCGGATTATCTGGGGATCGGCAAATCCGTGTCGCGGGGATTCGGGACGGTGCAAAGGGTGATATGAGACGGAAAAGTGAAAAATTGGGAGCATATCTTTTGGATATGTTTGATAAAAATATAAAGTAAGGGTATTCCGTGCAAAATACGCCGAATAATCCGGGATATTCTTTTATTCTCTGCCATGACAAAGCAGGTTTCAGGGAGATAAGGTGACAGATGAAAATTCAGAAAAAATCTGAAAACATGGCGCAGGCAGCCATAGCGGATTATATAGCAAATCTTTCGGAAGAATATGCCAAAGGCAATACAACCGAACACAGTTTCCGGCATATATTAATGGCGGCATTGAACGGGATATATCAGGCCAGTGACAGAAAAATTGCCATTACCAATGAACCGAAAAAACAGACCTTCGGTGCACCGGATTATATTCTGAAAAACCATCTCGGCCTGACCATCGGCTGCATTGAGGCCAAAGATCTTATAATTGATTTGGATGACTTTGAACTGCACGGCAAAAACAAAGATCAGTTCAGACGCTATGCTGACGCGGAACCGAATT
>CAZHPS010000214.1:0-10930 GCA_964534335.1 uncultured Desulfobacterales bacterium | reverse complement strand
GGCATTATATGTTTATTTAACAGATTGTTAAAGAGCAATCTTAAAAATGTGTTAAGTAGGGAAACGAAAATTTTCGTGTATTCAAAAAACCGGATTTTTTTGAAAAAACCGGTTTTTCTAAAAATTTTATGCCCGAAAATTTATGGAACCTTACTTATATAAAAATTCTGAAAATGTGGTGAAACTTTGCATATTCTCTTCAGTCTGAAAAAGACCCGGAGCCCCGAAAAATTCCCCATTTTTATTTTTCCTGATTAAAATCCTTGACCTGAATGATAAAATAGGGATATTTTCATATGAATCATACAAAAGATCTCCGGCTTTCAGACCGGAACAGAGGATCAATGCCATTTAAGATAATGGCAAAGGAACAAATAACAGGATAAATGACAGGATGATACACAAGGAGCAGAATGTGAATATCGGAGCATTGCTGGAAAAAGCGGAGAAATCGGAAAAAGGAGCGCTCAGTGAACGGGAATCCGGAGCCTTTCTCAGGGAATACCGCGTACCGGTTGTGAAAAATATATTTGCGGCAGATGCGGACGCGGCTGTCCGGGCCGCGCAGGAAACAGGGTTTCCTGTTGTCCTCAAAGGTATGGGAGCCTCTCTTCTGCACAAAACAGAAATGGGAATTGTCCATCTGAACCTCACAGACAGCGAATCCGTGAAAAAAGCCGCTCTGTCGGTTGCGGAAAAAGCCGGAAACAAACTGGAAGGTTTTCTGATTCAGCCTTATCTTAGGGGAAAACGGGAATTTGTCGCGGGACTGTTTCGCGATGAACAGTTCGGGCCTGTAGTCATGTTCGGTCTGGGCGGAATTTTCACAGAGGCATTTTCAGATGTCGTGTTCCGGCTTGCGCCTCTGAGTGCATCCGAAGCAGAGGAAATGATCGGCGAAATCCGGGCAGGATCTCTTCTTGGGGCATTCCGGGGCGAGTCTGCCGTAAACCGGGAACAGATCATTGATACGCTCATGGGACTTTCCCGTATTGCAACGGAACATCCTGAAATAGCTGAAATTGACATCAATCCCCTTTTGGTCCAGGCTTCCGGAGAGATTTGCGCGGCAGACGCTCTGGTCATTGTCCGGAATGTGCAAAAGGAGAAAAATTTTCTGCCTCCGGTGGATCCCGTAATGATGGGCCGTTTTTTCTATCCCCGATCCATTGCCTTTGTGGGCGCGTCCGCTCAGTTGGGAAAATGGGGGCAGAATCTCATGGCCATAACAATCTCAAGAGGATATGAGGGAAAAATATGGCTGGTAAATCCCAAAGGCGGCACTATAGCGGGCAGAAAGGTTTATCCTTCTGTAAAAGATATTCCCGAACCTGTGGATCTGGCTGTGGTGACCATTCCGGCCGCTGCTGTACCCGCGCTGATTCCCCAGTTTACAGAAAAAGGCATACGGAATATGCTGCTTATCACATCGGGTTTTGCGGAAACCGGTGAGGACGGGAGAAAACTGGAAAAGGAACTCATGCAGATAGCGCGGGCTGCCGGTATTCTGATAGTCGGCCCCAATACAATGGGTGTGTGCAATCCCCATATCCGCCTGTACTGCACAGGCAGCCATGTATGGCCTGAACCCGGAGATACAGGCGTGGTGGCACAGTCCGGAAATATGGGAACCCAGTTGCTGGCCTATGCGGAAAAACAGAAAATCGGAATCAGGGGTTTTGTGGGTTCAGGCAACGAGGGCATGATTACCATAGAAGATTATCTGGAAAGTTTTGAGGTTGACAAAATCACCAAAAATGTCATGCTCTATGTGGAAAGTGTGAAAAACGGGCGCAGATTTTTTGAAACCGCACGGCGCATGGGAAAGAAAAAGCCCATTGTCATGCTCAAGGGAGGCCGCACCCGTGCCGGTGGCCGTGCTGCTGCCAGCCATACCGGAGCCATGAGTTCGGATGCGAAAATATTTGATGCCATGTGCCGTCAGTCCGGTATTGTAATGGCAGAATATCCAATGGATCTGCTGGATCTTTCTGCTGCCTTTTCTTCTCTGCCTTTGCCCAAAGGAAAACGTGCTGCCATTATGACTCTGGGCGGAGGATGGGGCGTTGTCACAGCAGATCTCTGTGATGAATACCGTCTGCAGGTTCCTGATCTTTCCCCTGAACTGATTGCCAAAATTGACAAATATTTGCCGCCTTACTGGAGCAAATCCAATCCTGTGGATGTGGTTGGGGAATTTGACAATGACATGGCACGGGGAATTCTGGAACAGCTCATGGCATGGGAAGGGTGCGATGCGGTCATAAATCTGGGACTGATCGGCAGAAAAGCACTTCTGGAACGCCTTGCGGATTCCACACTGAAGGCCGATCCCTCTTATACGGCAGAATTTCTGAATTCGGCTGTGGCCCTGATTACGGATATGGAAAAACAGTATATTGCATTTATGGCAGAACTCATGGAAAAATATGAAAAACCGGTTTACGGAGTCAGTATTTCATTTTCCCAGGATGAACAGACAGTGTACCGGACAGCGGGCAGAAAATACAGCAGTGTGCTGTATCCTTCACCGGAGCGGGCAGTGAAAGTGTTTGCAAAGATGTATGAATATTGGAAATTTATCACGCGTTAGTGTTCAGGCAAAGTCGTACAAACTTCCAGTTTGTGACGTGAGCAGAGTAGCACATGACCACGATGAATTTTATATATTCCCTCTTGAGAGGGGATAAAGGGGTGTGTTTGGAAATGGGAAAAGACACACCCCTGCCCCTCTCAAGAGGGGAATTGATAACATAAAATTTAACTTGGTCATGTAGTAGCACAAACTTCCAGTTTGTGCTGCAGATACCGATACTTAAAATATTTTGGTAATTCTGCCGGGCAGATTTTAACCGCAGAGTAACACAGAGTTTCCGCAGAGTAACACAGAGTTTTTCTGTGCGGAATTCAGATATGAATCTGAACCTCTGCAAATGTTTCAAGTAATGGTATACCATTACTCAGAAGATTTGATGGTACAGCCACGAATTGCACGAATGACACGAATGACGGTTTGTGCATCCGTGCAGATTCGTGTTATTCGTGGCTGTTTAAACTTTAATTTTTATAAACTCTGCTGAGGCAGGTTTTTTGAATGCGGTATTTTACAACCGAAATGTTTCAAGTAATGGTATATATATGAAAACGCACTTTTATGAACAAACTGGAAGCATGTTCCACATGTTGTTAATTCCACAAAAAGGAGATTGGTATGATAAAAAAGGGAATTGTATGTGCAATGATCTGGGCAGCATTGCTGTGCGGAAGCGCATCCGGGGGTGAAATCCGGGAGATTGTGCTGAGCGACGGCAGTGTGATTACAGCGGAAATTCTTTCTTTTACCAATGGGGTTTACACATTGCAGTCAGATATTATGGGGAAAATCATTGTGGAAGATGAAAAAGTAAGGGAAATCCGGAAAAAATCGGCTGTCAAAGCAGCGGAAAAACAGGATACAGGTTCTTCTGATCTCCGGGGACTGAATCTGTATGGTCTGGATTTTGAAAGTGTTCAGGAATCCATCACGGGAAATCCAAAGCTGATGGAGATTGTCAATTCTTTGGAAAATGACCCGGACATACAGAAAATCATGACTGATCCAAAAATGATGGAGGCTGTGCGTTCCGGCGATGTGGGAACCCTGCTGACAACTCCGGAAATTCAGCGGCTGCTGAACAATCCAAAGGTGCAGAGCATTGGCAGAGAACTGGCAAAATAAAAGCAGGAAGTCTGAAAACAGCCTGCGGATTTATCCGCAGGTTATTATACCGATTCGCTATTGATTCTATACAATACAGAATACAAATCCGGAGGAGTGCAAAAATTAAGCGGAGCGGTTTTTTGCACACGCTCAACAGCGGAAAAACTGACGGTATTGTATCAAATCAATGGAGAATTGGTATTAATTGTTTTACAGGCAATGGTTTTTATTTTAATTATATGATATAAATCTGAATATTCCTGCAGGGGATAACAGAAAATGCAGAGAAAAATGCCGGGCTGAAACAGGGATAAATACCTTTAAATCAAAAATATCAAATGATTATTTTAAAAATATACCATTACTCAGAAGATTTGATGGTACAGCCACGAATTGCACGAATTACACGAATTACAGTTTGTGCATTCGTGCAGATTCGTGTTATTCGTAGCAGTTATACATTTTTATAAACTCTGCTGAGGCAGGCCTTTCGAATGCGGTATTTTACAAGCGAAATGTTTCAGGTAATGGTATATGTCAAAAGGAATATTCCAGGGAAAAAGCGATTCCTTCGGGATCGGATGGACGGGAAATATTCAGAGATGTGTTTTTTCTGAGTTTTTCAGTAAAATCCCTGCTGCTGTTCCGGTTGTATTTGTGTGCACTGCTTACAGCCCCGTAAAAATTTCCTGCATAAAAACCTGCCTCCACCAAAGCAATCACGCTGCCGAGAGCAGGATTGTCATTGTCAAAAGCAGTATAGGCTCCAAAAATCAGGGCTCCGTTGAACAGAAAAGCAGTAATTCCATCCCGGTATCTTCCGCAGTACAGAAAACCTGCACCCGGAATCACGGAAAGCGCACCGGCCACGACCGGACTTTTTTGGGGTATAGTGGCAGCGCGTGACAGTTCCTCTGATAACTGCTTCAGACGGTAGCGTTCCCGGTTTTCCCCGGTGATTTTGTCAAAACTGATCTGTGCGTCTTTCCACCTGGCTGTTTCCAGATATATCCATCCGGTGAGGTAACTGGCCTCATCTTTTACATCCCTGTTTTTCGTCAGTACAGACAGATTATGAAGAACTGTGACAGCCTCCTGGGGATTGTTCATCTGCATATGGCACTGGCTGATCATAAAATATGCCTGGGTGGTCAGGTGGGAAAGTGTCAGATGTTTTACGCCTGATCGGGAAATCATTTCAGAAAAAGAATCAGCAGCCTTTTGGAATTCCTTATTTTCAAAGTAGGCCAGTCCAATATTGTACCGGGCGTGGTGCACTTTGGAATGTTTGGGGAAAAATTGGATGAAACGCCTGTATTCTGTCACCGCGCCTGTGTAATCCCCGATGGAAAAAAGATGCACGGCAAATTCAAACTGCTTTTGGGCATTGATCCGCAGATCGTCCTGTGCAGAACATGGGGAAAGCAGCATAACACTGATGACTGTGAAAAAAATCAGGGGGAAAAATCCGGCAAAACAATTGTATTTTTTATTTTTCAAGAATGTCCTTCCCGGAAGTATTCAGGTGTCAGATGTTTTCCTGACACCTGAACACTGATCCTGTTTTTTACGGATGAATCATGGCAATACATTTGATCTCAACGCATGCACCTTTGGGCAAAGCACTGACTTCCACCACTGCCCTTGCAGGTTTGTGTTCAGAAAAAAATTCCTGATAAACCGCATTGAACTCGGCAAATTTGGAAATATCTGTGATAAAGACATCCACTGCCGCCACATTGTGCAAATCTCCTCCGGCGGCCTGAATGATTTCCCGCATATTGCGGATGGCCTGCCGTGCCTGTCCGGTCAGATCTTCGCTGACCAGTTCTCCGGTTTCGGGTTTCATGCCCAACTGTCCGCTGACAAACAGAAAAGGCGCAGCTATGATTCCCTGGGAATAGGGGCCGATGGCTGCCGGGGCCTGAGGGGTCTGAATAACTTTGCATGACATAGAAAATCTCCTTTCTGAAAATGCTGAATGTTTAGATATAGGCTTTAAGAAAATAATTTTGGGGTTTTCTGCAGGTTGGGGTGAGGAACGAACAACAACAATTTCAGCATGTTGATGTTCGTTCCTCACCCCAACCCACTCCCAAATAATTATCTTAAAAGCTATAGCTACGCTGTTGGTTTTTAACTGTTTGATTTTATTCAAATCGGTTGGTGCAGTACAACATGCGGATCTGCGAAAATCAATATGTTAAAATTTCAGTACTGTCAAAGAAGGTATAAGAAAATTCAGGTGATTTCCAGAAAAGAATATCCCGGAAAAGCAGCATAAGCTTCCAGCCTGTGCCTGTGAACTGAAATGGGATATTTATTTTCAGAAATCACCTTAATCTTCCGATAAATAAGCAATTTTAAAAATTGATAAATTAATTTATGTTCACCAAAGGATAAGATCCGTTGAAGGGGTATTCACAATTTTATAATAAAGAATTATACATTGTCTTTGATCAGTTGTAAAGTAAAAAATACATTTTTTTGCTTTTTTTATTATACATGTAAACATATGAAAAATTGCTTATGCAGCTTGTTTCCGGTTTCATAATATAGTTCTTTTACCAACTTCTGTCCTCTGCAAAACCCGATGGAGGAGTGCAAAAATTAAGCGGAGCGGTTTTTTGCACACACAGAACCGCGAAAAAAACTGCCAGTATTGTATAAAATCAATGGAGAATTGGTAGTATACCATTACTCAGAAGATTTGATGGTACAGCCGCGAATTGCACGAATGACACGAATTACATGAATTATGGTTTGTGCATTCGTGCAGATTCGTGTTATTCATGGCTGTTTGAACTGTAAACATTTTTATAAACTCTGCTACGGCAACCTTTCGAATGCGGTATTTTACAGCCGAAATATTTCAGGTAATGGTATAATACTGGTGCCATTGTCATGTTTTGAAAGTGGATTCTTATACGCATATCTGTGTACTGCAATATCCGCATACATAAAAATCAGCATGTTAAGATTCAATTTCATAACTCCCAAAAAATACTTGCGGAATTGTACAAATATGATACTGTTCCACAGTTTTGTTGCCGGGTAAGTGGTAAAAATTCAGGGTGCATTTCCAAAAATTACAAAGTTGGAATGCTGTTTAAAGAGTGGGGGAAGTCAGCGCTTCACAGCATGAGTACGGGGCAGAGACCTGTTTTGTTCTGCCGGAACGGATTTGATGAAGGAGTTGATTATGGCAGATTTTAATATATGGTTAAAGCAGATTCGGCCTGTTCATGCAGCTTTCCTGATACCGGGAGCCATTTCCGCAGTTGTTTTTGCCTATTTTTATCTTATCGCATCCCGCGGTGACTGCGGAGTTGTACGTTTTTACGAATATATTTCAGGTGTTTTCGGACTTGGGCTGTGGTTTGCCGGTACCGGACTCGGTTTTATTCTTCTTGTCAATAAAAGCCCGGCTGCATCAGGTATCGGAACAGCCTTCATTGCCGTCACCAATACTCTGATGGTAATTGCTGTTTCCGCACTGATTTACTCGTATCTGGATAACAATTTTTACTTTACCGGCACAAAACAGCTTATGGAAAATGTCGCCATGAAAGATGACAGACTTGGTGCCCTTGAGCTTGGAAAACGCAAAGAGAAAAAAGCGGTTCCCCTGCTTTGCCGGATTGTACAGGATGAAAACAGGGATATAAATCTGCGTTTTAACGCGATCCGGTCTCTGGGCATCATCGGTTTATCCGCAGATCATGTGCATTATGAACAGATGATGCTCTGTCTGACAGAAACACTGGAAGATCAGAAACTGAGGGCGGAATCCGCAAAAATTCTGGGGATAATTGCTGACAAACGGGCAGTGCAACCGCTTCTCACCGCGCTAATGAAAGAGGAGGATGAATTTGTGAAAACAGATATAATCCGGTCACTTGGCATGATAAAAGACAAACGGGCCTGTGAGCCTCTGCGCAATCTTCTCCGGGAAAATGAAAACAGCAGTTATATGCTCCGAGCCGCGATCAAAGAAGCATTGACAAAGCTGGAACCATCTGAAAAATATGAATAAAACATGCAGTGATCAGAGAGTGTCCCGAAAAATTGCAGATTTGTATTGTATGCAGCCATATTTTGGGATATAAAATATATTTTATGAAAAGAAACAAATCTGCCGCTGTTGCGGTAACAGACTGGGAATTATGATAAAAACTGTTTTGAAACAGCGTCACAGAATTCTGATGCGCATGATTGCGGGAATGTGGCCCCAATTTCTGGCAGCCACAGGGTGCATGATTATGATTGCCGCATCCAGCGCAGCCACAGCCTATATGGTCAAACCTGTACTGGATGATATATTTTTCAGCAAAAACAATATGATGCTCGTTGCAGTGCCTCTGGCCGTTGTCCTTATTTTCTTTATCCGGGGCGCGGGAGCCTATGGTCAGGAATATTTCATGAATTATATAGGTCAGAGCATTATCCGTCAGCTTCGGAACATGCTTTACAACCGCATACAGGATCTGCCCCTGACCTTTTTTCATGCGGAAAAAACCGGTGTGCTGATGTCCCGGATTACCAATGATGTGAATATCGTCAAAGAAATGGTTTCCTCATCTGTCACCAGTGTTCTCCGTGACATCTTCACGGTTATCGGCCTGAGTGCCGTAATTTTTTACCGGGACTGGAAAATGGCCCTGTTTGCCATGATTATCCTGCCTCTTGCCTTTTATCCCATTGTCATATTTGGGAAAAAAATCCGCAGAGTCAGCACGGGCTGCCAGGAGGCTATGGCTGATATGAACGCATTTCTGCATGAAACCTTTGCCGGAAACAAAATTGTCAAGGCATTTGGCATGGAAGAATATGAAAAAAAACGGTTTGCGGAAAAAACCGGCAGACTGTTCCGTCTGGAAATGAAGGGCGTTATGGTGGATGCCCTGTCTTCTCCGGTCATGGAGTTTCTGGCCGGACTTGGCATTGCCTTTATCATCTGGTATGGCGGTTCCAGAGTGATTGCAGGCACTTCCACAGCAGGAACATTTTTTTCCTTTATGGCCGCTGTGCTGATGCTTTATGAACCGGTCAAAAAACTCAGCAAAGTCAACAACAAAATTCAGCAGGGGCTTGCAGCAACAGATCGGGTGTTTGACATTATTGAAAGAGAATCAGATATAAAAGAAATCCAGGAACCTGTGCAGATTCAGGATGGTGCGCACAGGGTCTGTTTTGAAAATGTAAGTCTGGTTTATGACAATCGCGGCCCTGCACTCAAAGGGATTGATCTGTGCGTTGAACCCGGGGAAGTTCTTGCTCTGGTGGGCATGAGCGGCGGGGGCAAAACCTCTCTTGTCAATCTCATTCCACGTTTTTATGATGTCACAAACGGAAAAATTCTCATTGACGGCACAGACATACGGGAGGCATCCATTGCCTCTCTGCGCAGACAGATTGCGGTTGTGACACAGGACACCATTCTCTTTGATGATACGGTGCGCAGCAATATTGCCTATGGAAAACCCCATGCTTTGGATGAGGAAATTGAACACGCGGCAAAAGCAGCATATGCCTATGATTTTATAATGTCTTTTCCCCAGGGATTTGACACTCGGATCGGAGAACTGGGAAACCGGCTTTCCGGAGGACAGAAACAGCGAATCTGCATTGCCCGTGCTTTGCTCAAAAACGCACCCATTCTGATACTTGACGAGGCCACATCCGCATTGGACACAGAATCAGAAATGCTGGTGCAGAAGGCTTTGGAAAATCTGATGCGTGGCAGAACAACCTTTGTCATTGCACACCGCCTGTCAACCATACGGTATGCAAACCGGATCGCTGTTCTTGTGGCAGGAAATATTGTGGAAGAGGGAAGCCATGATCATCTCATGGCCTGTCAGGGCGAATACTTCAAACTCTGCCGGATGCAGTCTGAATCCATGAACAACTGAAGGAGCAGAAGCAAATCATTGATTGTTTACCGATATCTGAGCCATGAAATCCTGAAATATGCCGGTATTGTCCTGGTGACAGTGGTGGGAATTTATGTGGCTGTAGATTTTTTCGAGCGGATTGACAATTTTCTTAATGCCGGGCTTCCCGCGACCAGAACTTTTGTTTATCTGGCCTATAAAATTCCGTTCATTATTACACAGATTCTTCCCCTTGCGCTGCTCCTGGCCATGCTGATTTCCTTTGGCATCATGAGCAGAAACAATGAAATTCTCGCGCTGAGAAGCGGAGGAGTCAGCATTTACGCTCTGATGAAACCGGTTCTTGCCATCGGGGTGTTTTTTACTGTATTTCATTTTTTCTTTGCAGAGATTATTGTTCCGCTTTCATCTGGAAAATCCAACAGAATATGGCTGGAGGAAGTGAAAAAAAAATCTGCTGCTGTTTCGCGGGAAAAAAATGTCTGGCTCAAAGACAACAGGCTGATCACCCATATCCGCTACTATGACAAACGGGAAAAAACCGTGCAGGGTATCACCCTTTTTTATTTTGATGATACTTTCCGTCTGGTCCGGCGGGTGGATGCCAGGAAAGGGGTGTATGATGAAAAAAATGGGTGGCTGCTCTATGATTTGATGGAGCAGGTGCTGGACAGCAAAAGCGGGGAATATGCTGTGCATTTCTTTGGTGAAAAGAACGAAGCACTCAGTATTACCCCGGAAAATCTGGAGATTGTGGTAAAAAAATCAGAGGAAATGAATTTTTTGGAACTGTACCGGTATGTTAAAAAAGTGGAGTCTGAAGGATACGATGCCACCCTTTACAAAGTGGATTTGCAGGCCAAAGCAGCCTTTCCCTTTATCTGTCTTATCCTGAGCATTCTGGGACTTGGCATGTCAGCACGGGGAAAGGTGCGTGAGGGACTGGCCGTAAGCATTTCCTTCGGACTCGGTGCTGCGTTTCTCTACTGGGTTTTTTATGGTTTCTGCATATCCCTGGGATACGGCGGAATGCTGCCGCCATGGATGGCAGCATGGACAGCAAATTTCGTGTTTTCCTGTTTTGGAATCATTATTCTGATGAATGCGGAGAACTGAAACTCGGCTGAATCCGCAGAAAAATCCAGAGCGGCAAGCACACCGACTTTGATGACTTCCTCAACCTGCAATGTCTGCGGCATAACCGCCAATGCCAGAACCCACACCATGCCAAACCCTGCCCCATGCACGGTTTTTTCTTTTCATGCTCAATATAATCAGAGCAATCAGACAAATCAGATGAATCAGAGTTCAGACAACAGATTTATCTGATTAA
>CAZHPS010000213.1:0-10942 GCA_964534335.1 uncultured Desulfobacterales bacterium | reverse complement strand
GAGACTGTTTTTTTATTCAAAATCAGATAATTCAAAATTTATTCCTGTTACAAAACAGCGGCAGTGTGTTTACTGCAAAACTCCTGCGGAAAGCAAATGGCAATGGTCACATTCTGCCGGAGCCAGTGATATTCCAAAAGAGTTTTTTGTCAATGGAAAATGGGAACTGCTTTATCCGCCAAAGGGCAGGCATTGGACAAACAGTCAGGAAAAAATACGTGATCTGACAGAAAAGGGACAGATGCGTATAAACAATTCCATTTCCTACACAGACTGCAATGGGAAAAAAATGGCGTTCTGTCCCGAAAGACTGCAGGATGAGGAAGTGTTTATTGATGACAACTGGACAGACATACCCGGATATGAATTCGGAGTTTACACCTTCCAGAATTTTTCAACCCAGAATTCGGAAATTTTATTAAAGAGAGTCATTCAACTGACAACTGAACCCGGAGATATTTTTCTGGATTATTTTATGGGCAGCGGCACATCACAGGCTGTGGCCCATAAACTTGGAAGAAGATGGATCGGTGTGGAAATGGGAGAACATTTTCACACAATAGACATTCCCAGAATGAAGCTGGTTTTAAGCGGTGACAAAGGATATATTTCAACTGATGCTGATGTAAACTGGAAAGGGGGCGGTTTTTTCAAATATTTTGCTTTGGAGCAGTATGAGGAAAGCCTGCGCAATGCAAAATATGAAGACAAAAACCCCATTCCCTCACAGGATATTTATCATCAGTACATCTTTCTCAAAGATTTGAAAATGGCAGACAAAGTGGTGACACTGGACGATGAAAGCCAAAGCATAAAAGCTGATTTGCGCACATTGCACAAAGATATAGACATACCTGAAACCCTGAGCCATCTCACCGGCAAATGTATCAGACAAATCAAAAAACAGGAAGTGATTTTTGATGACGGCACTGTCATTGATCTCAACAATATTGATTACAAACTTGTAAAACCTCTGATCTGGTGGTAATGATGCAAAACAGCTATTTATACAGAATCATGGAAAATTTTGACACAGAGCAGATTCCGTCTGTGTGGAAAAACATTGATTTCAGCACCTTTTCTGAAAACAAAAAACTCTATCCCTATCAAAGGGAAGCCCTGCACAATGCCCTGAAAATTCTTTATAAATTTTATCAGTATGGCAATGAAACTGAGACACTGAAAAAGAAATTTCTGTCACTGGCATCTGTCAATGGTTTAAGCAAAGAGCAGCAGGACAAATTCTTTGCCTGCACAAATCAGGAAGGCAAAACCTATGAAATTCTTTCCCAATATTTTGAGGAAAGTTTCGGCGCGCTGCCTGCCTTTCATTTTATCAACCGCATGAGTTTTTGGATGGCAACAGGCAGCGGCAAAAGTGTTGTGCTGATAAAACTTATGGAACTGGTGCAGGATTTGATGAAAAATGAACTGATTCCCCAAAATGAAATCCTGTTTCTTACGCACCGCCCTGACCTGACAGAGCAGTTGAAAACGCATATTGCAGAGTTTAACCGTTTCATAAAAAAAGAAAAAGGCATTGAATTTGCTGTCCGTGATCTCAGAGAATTTCCGGAACAGAAAATTCAGGGCAGTCTGTACAGAGACACACAAATCAATATTTATTTTTACCGTTCGGATCTGATTTCCGACATTCAGAAGGAAAATATCATTGACTTCAGAAATTATGACAATGAGGGAAAATGGTATGTGATACTTGATGAGGCACACAAAGGCGGAAGTGAGGAAAGCAGGCGGAAACAGTATGTCAGCATTCTCAGCAGAAACGGTTTTCTGTTCAATTTCTCTGCCACATTTGCCGATGACATAGACATACTTTCAACTGTTTACAATATCAATCTTGCCGAATATATCAACAAAGGATTTGGCAAACATCTGTATGTGTTTCATGAACAGTTTCGGCATTTTCAGACCTGCAAAATTCAGGAGGGAAGAAAAACTGTTCCGGATTACATAGAAGAGGAAAAGCAGAAAATTGTTTTCATGTCTCTTATCCTGCTGACATATATCAAAAAACACGCGCAGTCTCTGAGAAATGGGATGAAATGCTATCACAATCCCCTGCTTTTGACCCTTGTGAATTCCGTAAGTGCGGAAGATTCTGATTTGTATCTGTTTTTCAATGAATTAAGGAAAATTGCCAAAAATGAATTTTCAAAAAAAATTTTTGAAAAAGCCAAAGAAGTTTTAAAAAATGAGTTATATGGCAGACAGAATGCGGAATTTGAGGAACACAGGGTTTTGCATGATGATGAAATTGGAGAAATAGGAAAGATAAGTGTTGAAGATATATGGCAGTATGTGTTTAACACCGCTGTCCCCGGAGAATTGGAAGTAAGAAGAAATCCCAAAAACACGCAGGAGTTATCTTTCAGAGTGAAATCCGGAGCGCAGTCACAGCCTTTTGCCCTGATAAAAATCGGCAATATAAAAGCATTTGAGAAAAACAATCTCGCGGATTACAATATTGAGGAAGAATTTGAAAATATCAGCCTGTTTGAAAATCTGGATAAAAGTTGCATCAATATTCTCATGGGAAGCCGTTCTTTTTATGAGGGATGGGACAGCAACAGGCCAAATATCATCAATTTTGTCAATATCGGAACCCAGGCAGACGCGAAAAAATTTATTCTGCAGTCCATTGGCAGAGGCATCCGGATTGAACCCGTAAAAAATAAGCGCAAGCGGCTGATTCCATTAATCAATGATGGCATTGAAGTGGATGAAAAACTCAAAAGCAGAGCAGACGCTGTAAAACCCCTTGAAACCCTGTTTGTATTTGGCACAAATCAGAAAGCCATTGTTTCTGTTCTGCAAACCCTGCACGGGGAAGAATTTGAAACAGAACATGATCTGAATCTGTTTGACAAAATCCAGCATCAGCATCCACTCTACATACCGGTTTACAAACCAGTGGCAGAGGAAGGAAAGATCAGAAGGAAAAGACTGAAAATTCATAAAGATGACTATGTTGTGTTTGATGATATAATGAAAACAGTGGACAAAACCGTACTGGCACTGCATTTCAATCTGACTTACAGGGATATTGCCATTTTGTCAGAAAAACACAACGATGCGGCAAATTTCAGAATAACGGAAGAGGAGAAAATCGGAAAAATTGAACCGATTGTAAAACATGTTCTGCATTATTACAAAATTCTTCCTGAAGAAGTGGATACTTTTGCCTGTGTGCAAAAGGAAATTGCGCATTACAGGAATATCAAAGTAAAAACATCGGCCACAGGTTCAGCAGGTTCCATTGAGTTCAAACGGCTGGATGAACTGAAAAAGAAGATTGAAAAGGCAGGAAATCCGGTAAATATTGAAGAAAAGGAGGCAGAGCTGGATAGTCTTCTTGAAAACAGAAAAATTACATTAAAAGAGTATAAAGAGGAAATCAAAAAACTGACATCCGTTTCAGATACGGGGCTTGAGGTTTTTTCCCACAGAAACGAGGATATTGAGATTAAAACTCTGCTCAATCATTACTATTTTCCTTCCATCATTTCAAAAAGCGACCGCATCAGATGGATGAAGCATATCATTGATGTCCCAAGTGAGGTGGAATTTTTAAAATGTTTGGAAAAGCTTTTGAAAGAAAAAGAAAATTTTTTTTCCGCATTTGACTGGTGGATGTTCAGCAAAATTGACCACACTTTGGATAAACAGATACGAATTCCCTATACTGATCCCTCTGCCGGCAAACGGGATTTTCTGCCTGATTTTGTTTTCTGGTTAGAGAAAGGCAATGAATATCAAATACTTTATATTGATCCCAAAGGCACAGGCCGCAATGAATATCAGTACAAGGTGGACGGTTACAGAGATTTGTTTGAGGAAAACGGAAAAGCAAAAACATTTGAAGTGTATGGCAAAAAAATCAAAGTGCATATAAGGCTTGTCACAGAAGATTTGGCAGTGTTTGCGGAAAAAGATTTTTATAAAAAATACTGGGTTGAGCCGGATAATTTGCGGATAAACCTTGATTCATAAATTTATGGCAGTAATTTTGTTGTGGCTGACCGGTTGATGCGGAAAAAACTCTCCCCTCCCGCCGGGGAGGGGAATTTCAGAATCAACTGATTTGACCCACTACCGAAAATTCGTGTGTTTTCGTGTGATTCGTGGTCAATTTTATCAATACTCCGCAAAGAATTTTAATTTCAGTCCGGAATTCCGCTTTCTTCCTGCACATTTTTCTCCTCCCCTTTCAGGCAGACCAATACCCGCTCCGTAACAGGTTTCACATACGCAGTTTTCTGGTGCAGGCTTTCTTTGTTGCAGGATTCCGCGCAGATGCCGCAATACACGCAGGCAAATGGATTCCATTCCCATGTTTGCGCTTTTTTGTCCACTGCAATGCACTGGGAAGGGCATTTCATCGCGCAGACTCCGCAGAAGGTGCAGGTTTCCGCATGATTCTCAATCTCGCCCCTGGCACCGGGAAAAGCGGGCCGGACATCAAAAGGATAGCGCCGGGTTGCGCGCTCGGACAGAAAATTTCTGATCAGATTGGGTGTCATTTTAAACATGGTTACACCTCCTTACCTTTCCGTGCAACTGATGCAGGGATCAATGGACAGGACAATCACCGGCACATCAGAAAGATACATGCCCGGCAGCATGGTCACCAGCGAGGGAATATTGGCAAAGGTGGGCGTGCGGATGCGCAGCCGTTCCAGATTTTTGCTGCCGTTTGTGCGGATATAATACAGCAGTTCCCCGCGGGGCTGTTCCACGCGGGAAACAATATCCCCTTTTGGCGGTCTTCCTTTGACTTTTACGCTCAGTTCACTGTCATCCACACGGGCCAGAGCCTGCCTTACCAAATCAATGCTCTGAAGGGTTTCCCGGAAACGGACTTTCAGACGCGCGTAGCAGTCTCCAGCAGTTTCCACCACAGGTTCAAAATAAATTTCATCAAAAGCTGCGTATTTCAACTGGCGCATATCCTGTGCCACGCCGCTGGCCCGCAGTGTGGGACCTGCCAGACCGAGTTCATATGCCTTTTCTCTGCTGATGATTCCTTTGCCAACTGTGCGCTTTTTGACTGTATAATCCGCGAGCAGAGTATTTTCAATGCGCAGCATCTCGGTTTCCACATCTTTGATTTCAGACAGAATCCAGTTGGTCTGTTCACGGGAAATATCACGTCTGACGCCCCCGATCACATTGACAGACACAATGATGCGGTTGCCTGCTGTGGCTTCGTTGATATCAAGGATTTTTTCCCGGATTTTCCAGCACTGCATGAACAGACTTTCAAACCCGAAACTGTCTGCAAAAAGCCCCAGCCACAGCAGATGGCTGTGTATCCTGTGCAGTTCTGACCATGCAACGCGCAGAAGTCTGGCCCGTCTCGGCACTTCAATGCCCATCATGCTTTCCAGAGCCTGACAATAGCACATGGCATGGATCATGGAGCAGATACCGCAGACCCGTTCCACCACCTGAATCATCTGGTGAAAATCCCGCACTTCAACAATTTTTTCCAGCCCCCTGTGAATATAACCAAACGCGGGAATGGCCTCGGAAATCACCTCATCTACCACCGTGAGTTTCAGATGAACCGGTTCCGGCAGAACCGGATGCTGGGGACCAAAGGGAATAATGGTTCTCTGTGACATGGTTCAGCTCCTTTCTGCCGCTTCGGGTCCGGGCGCGGATTCTTCTGATACAGGAGAGGATGTTTTGTCCGGCATTGCAGCTTCTCCATCGGCAATGACATTCTGTTCTGTTTTTGCTGATTTTCCGCTGACAAAATACCGGCAGAAGGGCGTGGTTTTCACTTCCTCATCCAGATAAAATGTGCCTTCATAATCCAGCACCAGCCCGTTAAAGTGTATGCCGAACAGATCCTGAATTTCATTTTCCGCCAGAAACGCGGAAAACCAGACCGGCGATATGCTTGGAACGGCTGTGTCTTTGTTTGCCTGCAGGAGAAAATGCAGCAGTTTCAGATCTTTGTCAAAATGATACAGAATTTCAATCCGGTTTTCCCCGGTTTCCACGCAGCTCATGGTGACAAAGCGGTATCCTTCCACCTTGATCCGCGCGGTCTCTCCCACAAGATGATCCGCAGTGACATGGATGATTTCTTCCTGCATAGATATTCCTCCTTAACTGATGTTACGCCGAATCGTCATACCGGCGAAAGCCGGTAGCCGGAACGCCTGACAGTACTGGATTCCGGTTTTCATCGGAATGACGGGAAATACAGCAGTCTGCCGGGTTCTGAAGGATTGGCGTAACATCAGCTCCTTAATATGAATCCGGCATCCGCATAGTGTCAAGTTCTCATTCCCTTCCTGAGAGGGGACAAAGGGGTGTGTTCAGAATGGGGAACCGGCCACTCTCTCTCAGGAGAAGAATTTTCCCGGAAAACATGACTCTCAAAAGGGAATGGGAATTCAGCCGATAATTACGCTGCCACTTCCATTCCTGTGCGCGACTCTGGTTTCAAATGCCGGATATTTGCAAGGGATGTTTTCATATTTTTTTCTGCTTCCCATAAATCAACAGTGTGCTGCGCGTTGAGCCAGAATTCAGGGGAATTTCCGAACAGTCTGGATAAACGCAGTGCTGTTGCCGGAGTCACAGAGCGGCGTTCTTTCAGAATTTCACGGACTGTCCGGATCGAAACACCGAGAGAGGCAGCCAGTTCTGCCGGTGTAAGTCCGTAATCCGGCAGAAAATCTTCCCTGAGCATTTCTCCCGGATGTACGGGTTTTATATGCCGTTTTTGGGTATTCTTTATGCCCATGAGGATATCTCCTTAATGATAATCTGTTATCTCAACATCATACGCATTACCGCCCTCAAACCGGAAGCAGATTCGCCACTGATCATTGACAGATATGGAATACTGACCGGCTCTGTTTCCTTTTAACGCGTGGAGCCGGTTGCCCGGAGGAACCTTAAGGTCTTCCAGGCAGGATGCGAGATGAATATATTCCAGTCTGCGTATGGCTCGCTGAAGCAAATTTGCCGGGATTTTTCTGGATTTCCCTGTCAGATAAAGTTTCTGTGTATGTCTGTCTGCAAATGTTTTAATCATAATATCTCAGAGTGTGCGGTTTTTCCGGTTATACTGTGTCAAAAACACAGCGTCAACAATTCTCTAAGAAAGATTGCAGTGCAAAACAGTACATCCGAAAATATAGGAAGACCTGTTTCTCATGCCGCCACAGCAGTCTGGATGTTCAGTTCCCTGTTTTCCGGATGATTTTCCATAAGCTTCCGGAATTTGCCAAGACCTGTTACAATGCCGTCAATAATGGCCTCAGGCTTGGCCGGGCAGCCCGGCACATACACATCCACAGGGATAACTTTATCCACTCCGCCCAGCACATTGTAGGTTCCCCTGAAAATCCCGCCTGACAGGGCACATGCACCCACCGCGATGACCACTCTGGGATGGGGCATCTGATCAAAAAGATTGAGCAGCACTTTTTTGTTGCGGTGATTGACCGTGCCTGTAACCACCAGCAGATCCGCGTGCATGGGATTGCCCACATTCAGAATGCCAAAACGCTCCGCGTCATACACCGGAGTCAGGCAGGCCAGCACCTCAATATCACAGCCATTGCAACTGCCGCAGTCAAAGTGCAGCAGCCAGGGGGATTTTGTCCGTGACCGTGTTACAAGTGATTCAAACCATTTCATATATCCATCCTTTCGCGCGGCTTGTCAAACCGCCTGAAATCGCAAAAATCGTAGGTCGGATTAGCGTCAGCGTAATCCGACATCCAGCGCAATCTGCTCCTCTTTATTCTGAAATTGCAGAGTGGGTGAAGCGTGAGCGTAACCCACCTTTTTTTGCCATTGCAATATGGCGGGTTACGCTGAAGCTTCACCCGTCCTACGAAATTCAGCATACAAGGCCGAATTGGTGTCATACCAATTCGCCATTGGTTTGATCCAATACTGTCAGTTTTTCCGCAGTTCCGTGTGTGCAAAAAACCGCTCCGCTTAATTTTTGCACTCCTCCGGATCAGTATCAGGTCAATGGCGAGTTGGTGTCAGCGTAATCCAGAATCCTGACTATCTGAATTTGAGCCATACCAGATTGACCAGCGACAGGGTAAATCCCATTGACCACACATAACCGAGCATCCACCGCCAGTTCATACGCGCGGAAACATTGTCAATCAGTATTTCTGCGGCATAGGTAAGAACCAGCAGCACCAGCACTCCCAGCCAACTGGTGCTCCAGAACATGGCGCAGAATCCCATGAGCAGAACGATTTCATAAAAATGGCCGATTTCAATCAGCGCCAGTGTGGGACCGGAGAAATCCGTGAGCACACCCCGCACGATCTCCTGATGTGCATGATGGGAAGAGGACAGATCAAAGGGGGATTTGCGCAGTTTGATGGTCAGCGCGTAGCCCAGCACCACAAACATAAAGGGCAGTTTGATCAGCAGAGGTTCCTGCCACTGCCATACACTGGCAATTTTGAAACTGCCTGTTTCCAGATAGATTCCCACGACCACAAACACCAGCAGCGGTTCATAGGAAAGAATCTGCAGAAGTTCCCGGTGTGCTCCCACCTGACTGTAAGGCGAAGTGGAGGAAAGCGCGCCCACCACCAGAAAGATCGCACCCACTGCTTCCACAAACAGAATCAGCAGCAGGTCAGTCTGGTAAAAAAACAGTCCGACTGCAATCGCGGCAGAGACCAGATAGGAATACGCACAAAAGGCCTGCCACACATTGACGACCATTTTTTCTTTGCCAAACAGCTTGATGACATCATAAAAAGGCTGCACCATCGGCGGCCCGATCCGTCCCTGCAGCCGGGCAGTGAGTATCCGATCCGAACCACTGATCAGTCCCCCGATGAACGGAGCAAAGACAATGGCTGCAATGGCAAACATCAGATTTGTCATAACGCACCTCCCATCAGTAAAATCAGCAGTACCAGTGCGCTGAGATTGATCCAGGTTGTGAGTTTCTGTTCACCGAACAGAGAAGACAGATAATAATTGTGAGCCTCGGCTTTTACCGGACGGTTCATAGGCCCCCGGAACATGCCGGGTTTGGAGGTCTGGGCTCCGCTCATGTAGGGCGGGCAGATCCGGCTGTGGGACGCGCTTTTCACAGCCCATACTGAGAGGAAGAATCCCAGTGCCACCAGGATAAACAGGGGAATAACGGCAAATCTTCCCGCACTGTTTTCCAGTATCCCGTTTGTTGCGTAAAAAGCAGAGTGCGTATCAACATTGAGATGGGGAATAATCATCCATTTGTAAATCCAGGGGGAGGCAAGACTCAGCACAATCGCGGCTCCGCTCAGGGAAAACAGCGCGCACCATGTCAGGATGGGCTGTTTTTCCGCTTTGAATTTTCCGGCAAAGGGATCACTCATCAGGGTTCCGGCCCATCTGCCCCAGTACATCAAGGTCAGCGCACTTCCCACAGATACCATGATAATGACAAAAAGATTATGCGCGGCAGCTTCCATTGCCATCCATTTGCCCAGAATCAGACCAAAAGGCGGCATAATCATGGTGATAACACCCACCACCGTAATCAGCGCGGTCAGGGGCATATCTGCGTACAGTCCGCGCATGTCCTCAATATCCCTGCTTTCAATATGCTGTTCAATGCTCCCCACGCATAGAAAGAGCAGTCCTTTGGTGACAGCATGGAAAATGATAAGCAGAATGGCCGCGCTCAGTGCAGAGTGCGTATTCAGTCCTGCACACGCGAAGATCAGTCCCAGATTGGAAATGGTGGAATAGGCCAGCACTTTTTTTCCATTGCTCTGTCCCACTGCCAAAGCCGCGCCTGCCAGAAATGCGAACGCGCCGCAAAGGGCCACGCACTGACTCAGGAAAGTATCACGGAATAACGGGGCCAGACGGAGTACGAGATACACGCCGATTTTGACCATTGTGCTGGAATGCAGCAGCGCGGAAACCGGTGTGGGAGCAACCATTGCGCCCAGGAGCCAGCTTTGAAAGGGGAACTGCGCGGATTTGGCAAACGCGGCAAAGCACAGCAGGGCCAGGGGTATCAGGATGAAACGGGCTCTGGCTGTACTCTGGATAAGATCCTGCAGGTTCATGCTTTCCCCCTGTGCACAAAGGCAGACCAGCGCGGCAATAAAGGCTGCCCCGGCCAGGCTGTTCATCCACAGCGCGCGCACAGCATTTTCCACAGCAGTTTTGTTCCGGTCATGTCCGATGAGCAGAAAAGAGCAGAGGGTCGTGACTTCAAAAAAGAAATACACCATGACCAGATCATTGCTCAGAACCAGTCCGTTCATTGCCCCAAGAAACAGGAACATGACAAAAAAGAAAATATGCTGCCGGGTTACGCCCAGATGCAGATGCTCCTCATGGTTGTGCATATAGGCAATGGCCTGAAAACAGATAATGGAACCTATGACGGAAATGATCAGCACCATAATCAGGGAGAGATTGTCGCAGTAAATCAGGGGTTCCACGACCTTTCCCCGGATCATGAAAAATTCCAGATATGAAAGCAGCACAAGCTGGAACACAGCCAGGATCTGAATCAGCAGGCTCCTGTGCTTGAACCCCAGATACAGGATGAAAAAAAGAATGAAATAATCCGCAGCCTGCACAATCTCATGGATGCGAATCCCGAACAGGGTTTCCGCAGTGTAGGCAAAGGTGATATGGGGAATCAGCAGAAGCGCGCTCAGAATCAGCACTGCGCCGGTTCCCAGCACCAGTGCGGAGCGGAGCATCCGGTTTTTCATTGCCAGACAGCAGATCGCACTGACAAAAGGCAGAACGATCAGCAGAAACAGTAAAATTTCAATCATAGAGCCTCCTTATGGTTGATGGGACTGCTTATACCAAACCGTTTTCAGAGATTGAGGAATGCCTGTGTTTTTTCAACCATTTTTTCAACCACGAAAAACACGAATTTTTCAACCACGAAAAA
>CAZHPS010000212.1:0-10946 GCA_964534335.1 uncultured Desulfobacterales bacterium | reverse complement strand
TGCAAAAAATGAGGTTTGGAGTCCAAAAACCTCTTGACATTTAACACAGTCGCTAAATTCATTTTCCGGCAGATATGATCAAATTGCTCATTGCCAGCCTGCGGACCGGATAAAACATCCCATTCCCCCGGATTCTCCCAAAGACTCCGGAGCCTGTGGTGTGCGATAATTTTTGGCTGTATCCGGATCATCACTGGCAGATGACTGATCGTTTTCTGTTTTCAGTTCTTCTTCTGCTTTTTCCGGAACAGAGGGAATATTCTGTTCCTTTTCCTGTTCCGTAATAACAGTATTCTCTGATTTTTCCGGAACATAGGAAATAGCTGGCACAGTCTCTGGCTCCGCAGTATTTCCATTGTATGGCTCAGCCGGTTCAGCCCCAATGGGAATATCCGCACCCGGATTGCCATCCGAACCGGGATTTTGCGGCTGTGGCAGTGGATTCGGATCAGAAAAAAAGTCACAAATGGGAATATCATCGCCGCCATTGCCATCGGGGCCGGGAAATACAGGTATATTATCCGGATGAAAGTTTACTGTAATCATAAGCGAATCCCTGGCTGTATCTCCATCCGCATCAGTGACGGTAAAGGTGACGGTATAAGTTCCTGCTTTATTGAAAAATACATCGATAGGACTTTGAACATGCACATTCTCCGCACCACCGCCAAAATTCCATGAATAAACAAATGGTTCATTTCCGCCAGTCACATTCCCCTGAAAATGAACAGATTCGCCTTCTGTTATGCGTACATTGTCTGAAGCAGGTGATATAATTTCTGCAAGCGGCATTGTATCCGGAGGTGGCTGATATACAGGCTGCAGAATTATATCAAGTTGGTAAACAGTGGTTTCAGTAATATTGACAGAGACTTTGTTTTCAATATATCCAACTGCATTCACAGTGAAAAGAGCGGAACAGGCCGTATGCAGCATCAGATAATTTCCGCTACCCGGCAGGCTGATGGCAGAACCCCCCCTGTCTGATTTGATTATGGCATTTGCAATTCCATTGCCAAATATGTTTTTCACTGTTCCCCGGACATAAACCGGAAGTTCAGGGGCAGTTGATATATAAATTTCCAAAAAATACTGGTATGCACCCGGATCTTCGGAACTGATTTTCACATAACAGACTGAATCTGCCGGATTCTGTATGTTGATTTCCCCTGCTCCGGCAAAAGCCGAAGATTCATTTTCCCCCATGAATGCCTGAATTCTTATATCACTGATTGGCACACCGTACTGATTTTTGACACTGACGGTATAGGTCTGACCGGCCAGACAGTAAAATTTCACCCAGTCCGCATCCCTTTCCGGAAACAGGGTACGATATTCTCCGGTATCATCAATCGTAAGTACCTTTGCCTGTTCCCTGTAATTATCCGGTTCAAAAGCATCCGGTTCCACAGTTTCCGGAAAAACAAATTGCATGGCATTGGGAACAATTCCGAGTCCTGTGCCTATGGTTATGCTGGCTGCCCTGTTTCCGTCTGCGGCTTCATTTCCAATTCCGTTTCCATTGTCATCCAGTTGGGGACTGGCAGAGGGTCCCAAAAATATCAGGCTTTCTTCTGCCTCGGAAAAGGCTCTCCACAAATTCAAACCGTTGCGGATGTTTTTCCAGAAAAATCCGGAAAAGGAGATGTCGGTTCCTTCAACAAGCGGAAGTTTCTGATCTGTCGAAGTCGCTGAAATGAGAACCCGGTTCTTCCCTTCAGGAGGTTGCATAAAAGGGAGAAAGCCCCCGGAATAATCCGCATCATAAATGAAAATCAGATTTACGCTGATGCGGTTTTGTATTTCATCCAGCATGTTGTCCAAAACTGCTGCTGTCAGAGTTTCGCCGGAACCGAGATGAAATTCTCCGGGTTCACCCGTACCGGTTATGTAAATGATCAGATTTTCCGTATTATCTCCGTTGAGGGTGTCCAAATGGCTTTTGATTGTGTCCAACGTCAGGAAAGATGAATCTGTATGAGCAAATTCCATATCATTCGGAGCCATTGCATAAATGCTGTCATCATCATACCCCTGCTGGATAAGTGCAGCATAAGCGGTATTCAGGTTATACTGAACATAATTTTTCAATTTTGATGTGAATTCTTCGGGCAGATTTTCTCCGTCCGTTTCTCCGGCAATAAGCATTGCATGGGCTTTTTTCGCTTTGTCCAAAACGGACACGGATTCGCTCCGGAACTGGTTTCCATACATATCTGTCGCACAGCCTACCAATTGATAGGAAAGATTATCCTGCGGAAGTTTAAGGGTGCCTTCATACACTCCGGGTTCCTCACCGGGCAGCAGATCCTGTGAAGGCAGTTCTATGATGGTGCTGTCTGAAATTTCTTTGCCGGTCTGTTCACAGTTTTCCGGAATCAGCACAATCCACACCCGGCTGATTTCCGCTGTATGCGTCACTGTCACCTTGACCTGTTCTGCACGGATTTCCGAAATCTTAATCTCCGCTCTTCCCTCTTCCGCAAGATATTCTGTGCCATTGCCTATTGTTACATTTTGTTCCTTCAGACTTCCGCAGGCACTGTACTGATACGTCTGCGCTGTGGTGATGTTTGCGATCAGATTTCCGGCTGTCTGTGAAGCAGCAGACAAATTCGCCCCGTTAAACACTTCAGACCAGAAGAATTCAGAAAAAGAGATGGTTCCCTGATTGAGGAAATACGCGTTCTGGTCATCTTTTGCGCTGCTGATAATAATCCTTGGTTTTATTTCTCCGGGACAGACTGCCGGCGGCATCCGGGCGTCCTGCCGAAGAACCGGATGGAATGAACCGGATCGGCAGGCATCGTAAATCACTATCACTTGTTTTTCATTATTCTTCTGGAATTCCGTCAGCCACACATTCAGTTCCGTATCTGTCAGGATTTGGCTTTCCGTAAGGCTGAAACGCTTTGATCCCCCGTGATCCACCAGATACAGAATCAGCCGGTCTGCATCCGAAGTCCAGTTGATGATTTTATCTCTCAGCCGATCTTTGGCAGATGTGCTGCTGTCGGAAATGGCCTCAATATCATCAGATTTTCCGTTATTATCCAAATCAATCCCGGCATCCGAAGAGAGATAACAGATATCCGACTTCTGCAATCCCTGATACATCAGCGTGCGATAGGCAAAATTGGCTGAAACGCGTGTCGCATCCCATAAGCGGTTTCCCGGATACGGCCCCCCGCCTGCAACGATGATGGCTTTTTCTTTTTTATCGTCTGAAGATGCTTTTCGGAATATCTGGATGCGGTGGTTGTATCTGTCTGCCACATAGATTTTTCCATCTGCACCGATTCCCAATGCCTGCGGAGAGTTGAACTGAGCCGGATAACTCCCGCCTTCCCCGAATTCTGCCTGTAACATGCCATTCTTATCGAATTTCAGTATGCGGTTTTCCGTACTGCTCACATAGATATGCCCTTCATCATCCAATGTGACACTGCCGGGACTGCTCTGATTTGCGAATCTGTTCAGAAATATTCCTTCTGAACTGAATTTTAAAACACAGTCTGCTGATTTATCCGCCACATAAATATTCCCTTCCTTATCAATATCCAATCCTCTGGGATCAAGCATATTTTCCTTTATTTCACCATTGCTTCCCCAGGCTATATCCTGCTGTCCGTTTTTGAAAAATTTCAGAATTCGGGATTTGAAATTATCCGCCACAAATATGGCATCCAGTGTCAGGGCAATTCCCCATGGGCTGACAATTGCTTTGCCAAATTCCTTCCATTCTCCCAGTTTGCTGTCATATTTCTGTATCCGGCAGTTGCCGTTGTCGCTTACATAAATATCTCCGTTCTGATCCACCGCAATGCCGTAAGGCCAACTGAATTTGCCATTTTCAGAACCTTCCCCGCCCCAGTTTTGAAGATATTTTCCGTTTTTGTCATATTTCTGAATCAGATGATTTTCCGTATCTGCCACAAAGATATTTTCCTGCAAATCCACAGCCAGACCAACAGGGGAATTCAGAAATCCGGGGCCGTTTCCCCGTCCGAATTTACTCATAAATATTCCATCTGTTGTCAATTTCTGTATTCTGTCATTGAGTCTGTCCGCAATATAAACAAATCTGTCATCAGGAATTATAATGGCTTCCGGTGCAAAAAATTCTCCGTTACCAAATCCTTCTGTCCCGAATGATGCTTTGAACATACCGTTACTGTCAAATTTCTGAATTCGGTGATTGCCCATATCTGTTACATAAATATCCCCGTGAAAATCAGCAGCCACACCCAAAGGTGTATCAAATTCACCGTTTCCGGAACCAGGACTTCCCCATTGCCGGATTTGTTCTCCGGCTTCATTGTATTTCAGAATCCGGTTATTCAATGAGTCTGCAACATACAGAAAACCGTTTTTGTCCCAGACAATGCCGTGAGGCGAGTTAAAATTAAACCCCTTATCTGCATTCCATACGGAAAGAAGTTTTCCCGTGCTGTCAAATTTCTGAATGCTGTTAAGCCCTGCATCTGCCACCCAGATATTTCCGTTTGTATCTGCGGCAATCCCTGCAGGCTCTTTAAACTGAAATTCTGAATTCCCGTCACTTTTCCATTTTGAAATAAATTTTCCATTTGAATCAAATATCTGTACCCGACTGTTCTGGGAATCCGTTATATAAATGAAATCATTTTTATCTGTCGCAATTCCATAGGGAATATTAAAGTCTCCGTCCTCTTTTCCGTTTTTACCCCATTGGCTTATCAGTTTCCCGTCTGAAGAAAATTTTTGGATTCTGTCCAGCATATCAGAAACATACATACAGCCAGTGCTGTCAAAGGCCATTCCCAAAGGTTCAGACAGAACACGGGTGTTTCCGGTTATGGGAAATGAGCGTTCATACCGGTACTCATCCTGTGCAAAAAGAAACTTGTGAGAAAGGAAAAAGGAAAATAATATCAACAATAATATACATTTGTATTCTTTCATAATCATCCCTCTTTACAGATTTGGAGTTTATCAACGAATCTCAGCAACCTGCTGCAAAAGGAAAATGGCATCTTCCATCCCGATTCTGCCATCTCCGCTCAGATCCGGTTTCCAGCAGGAAATATCTGTTACAGTTATGCCTGAAACGGTTTTCAGCACATTGATTGCATCTGACAATCCGGGTGTTTTAAGCTCCACAAATATTGTCTTACTTTCATCTTCCCTAAATTGAATTGAATAATTGCAATATGTTTTATAGCCCGGAGCGGATACTTCCAATATGTATTCACCTGTGGGGTGTTTCATAATTTTGTAAGTACCGTCAGAATAGATATAAAAAAACTGTTCCGCATTTGAATAAGTCTTGGTGTATTTTGTGTAAACAGTTGCATCTTTGACATACTGGCCTGAACTGTCTGCGACAACAACATAAATTATCTGTGTAAAACCGCCCTCGGCAACAGAGATACTCAGTTCATACCGCACATTTTTTCCAAAGATACCTGAATCCGCATTTTTCAATCTGATCAAATAGCTGCGGTTTTGCTGAACACGCAGGTAAAGCGCAATGCTTTCCCCCGGAATTCCCTGTATCTGATCCACAGGAACATTGGTATCCTTTTCATATATCTCTATCACGGCCTGACAAATCAGGCTTGGATTTGCTGCGGCAATTTTGTATGTCGTATCTGCTATGCCATTAAATTCTAACCAGTCTTCATCTCCGGGTTTGTGAAAATTATGTGCCTGCACTGCATCGCCGGGTATAAGCAGAGTTGCGTTTTCCCATGTATCATCCGGTTCATACATATCCCCATAATCATCTGGCACAGTTCCATTCGTCTGAGTAAAAACAGCATATTGGGGAGAAGCATTGTTTCCCTGAACATTTACCGCATGGATAATGACTGCATACGTTCCCGGCATATTGAAATCATTGTATGAACCTTCATAAATGCCGTTTCCGTCCGTATCCCCAAGTGTGATGATGATGGGTTCCGAATCAATATCCTGATTCGGGGGAATGACAACTGCCCAGACCTGAGCGATTCCCCCGGCATCTGTCACTTTGGCCTGAATCAAAGGCAGTTGCGCTGTGACAGATTCGATGGAAGGTCTTGGCGTTTGCGGATCATACTCTCCCATACCCAAATTGACAGAGGCAATGAGATGATCCTGATTTTCTCCGCTGATACCGTTTCCGTTGCTGTCAATCATGGGGGTCTGATAGTCTTCCAGTTTTTTTGCGGAAAAACGGAAAGCCCAGTCCACTGTTTTTCCATTGCCGATGGATGTCCAGAAATAATTTGAAAATGACAGGGAACCGTAATCCGCAAATACGGCTGTTTCCTCCGGCAGGGAACTGGAGATAACAATACGCTCTTTGTTTTCCGGCGGTGAAAGTACTGGATTGCCCTGTGCACCCCGCACAAAGGTTCCGGAATTGCAGGCATCATAAACAAAGATGACATTTCCGGCCATGACCTGCTGGAGAGTATCCAGCCATGTATCGGTCTGCACTGCTGTTATTTTTTCAGTTTCATTTATCCAGAAGGCTCCGTCTTCTCCATGTCCTGCAAAATAGACAATCAGACTGTAAGGCGGACTGGTGACAAGATAATCAAAGATATTGAGCAGATTCTGGAAAGTCGGATCATCATCTCTGCCTTCCGAATCTGTTTCCGGAGTGAAATACCATATGTCTTCAGGAGTATAGCCCTGCTGTAGAAGCGCATTGTATGCCGTATCCCCCACCCATCTGATTTCTTCCCGGATATTCGGCCCGGGTCCGTCTGCCGCGGCAACGATAATGGCTTTGTTTTCAAAAAGATTCGCATCCTGGGGCAGAACAAAAACAACCGCACTGCTCAGTGTGCTGCTTTCCGTACCATTGGAAACTGTGAGATCATAATATCCGGCAACAAAGGGAGCCGAAAAACTGACTTTCATACGGACAGATGTTTTTTCTGCAATCACCGCGTCATAACGGTGCTGGTTGTTGTCTGTGAGATACACAGTTGTATTTGCATCAAACCCGCTGCCTGTAAGAATGACATTTTCAAAATTTTTGTCCGTGCTTCCGGCCACCGGCAGAACGGTTTTCAGTGTCAGTCCCTTCTGCTCCCAGTTGAGAACAATATTTCCCTCACTGCTGTCAAAACCTGTAATGGCAATATAATACTGTTCCCCGGCTGCAACTTCCAAGGAAAGTCCGCTGTAATGCTGATTTTCATCCGGTATATCAGAAGAATCATCATTGTCTGCCATTTTTTTCAGATCATTTATACTGGAACCGGTATAAACCGAGATTACGGTATCAAACCCGCTGCCTTCGGTATCCAGAAAAAGTTCGCCGTTCCGGGGTGCTGTCCATTTCCACCAGACAGAATTTCCGCCTGTTTTGTAAATATGATCCGGTTCTCCCGCCTCCCTTGTGGCATTGACATTTGTACCATTGGTATTTCCCATGTCTCCGTTCAGTTCATAGGCATTGACAAAATCATCGTTTCCGGGTGCGGGGAAAATATTTTCCTGCCAGTTCAGAACCGTTTTTCCGAATTCACTGATACTGCTTCCATCCACGGCTATGAAATACTGCTGTCCTGTACTGACCTGAAAAGAGACTCCACTGGTGAGACCGTCTGAATTGTCATTTGCTGCCAGCAGAGTAAGATGATTCAGATCCGTGCCTGTGTATACCCCAAGAACCGTGTCAAACGCGCTGCCCTGTGTATTCAGGAGGACGGTTCCGGCCTTGTCCGGTATCCATGTCCACCAGAGCGATCTTCCGCCCTCTTTGTCTGCATGATACGGCTCTCCTGTCTGTTTCTGTGCATTGGTGTTTGCGCAGATTGTCTGTCCTGCCGAAATCTTCAGTATGGAAGCATTTTCAAACACATCATTTGACGGAGGCGACAGGGCCGTGAGTTTCCAGTTCAGCACGGTTTTGCCGCAACTGCCATTGTATCCGTCCACCGCGATATAATACGTTGTACCTGCCTGAACATCAAAGGAAAGTCCGCTGCTGTGATCATCCGTCCTGCAATCATCATTATCCGCAATTTTGTTCAGATTTCCAAGACTTGTTCCGGTATAAACCGACATCAGGGTGTCAAACTCACTGCCCTGAGTATCAGCAAACACTGTTCCGCTTTGGCCCGGTGAAATCTTCCACCAAAGCGATCTTCTGACTGTTTTGTTTGCATGTGCCGGTTCATTTGTTTCCCTTGTCGCGTTTATATTGGAAGAGATGACCTGCCCCTGGGTTCCGGCAAGCAGGGAAGCATTTGCATAATTGTCATTGGGAATTGTATAAAAAACCGCGCCGATCTTTTCCGCATTTCCGCCGGGGCTGGACACCCAGAGATTGTAATGACCGGCCATTTGAGGCGAAGGAAATATGGCTGTAAGGTTTGCGGAACTGCTCACACTGAGCTGAAGTGCTTCTGCCGGTGCAGGCAGAATCAGCAGATTCTCATCATCAGCCGCATACACCCTGTTTCCCTTTACATCCACATTCATGGCTCGATCAAATGTGTCCAGAATGCCCATAAGGTGCAGGTCTGACGGATCAGAAATGTCAATAACCAGAATGCTGCTGAAAGAGGTCGCTATGTACGCTATATTCCCCTGCACGCATATGCCAAAGGGATTGTAAGGCTCCGGTATGCCGAAGGTTCCAAGCGGAACAGAGGGATTGCGGATATCCAGAATCTGCATTCCGGTATCTCTGTTTGTTGTGTACAGGATATTCCCGGCAACAAATATTCCGACCGTATCACCCGGAGTTTCAAGCAGATTTCTCAAATAAGGACGGTAGGGCTCACTCACATCAATCACCTGCACATTTCCCTCGGCATTCACGGCATAAACCATATTCCCATCTGCCGTGATGCCGCCGGAAGTGTCAGACGGAATATCAAGGAAATGAGAGAGATGCAGGAACTTGATTTTTGTCGGATTGCTGACATCCATCACATGGAAATTTCCGTATTCCATGCTTTCCCCAGTGAGCATGTACGCTGTGTTTCCGCTGACTGCAACGTCAAGAGGAAGATACAGCGCGGAATTGGTTCCGGGATTGCTCAAAAGACGGGGAACCGATGGATCACTGACATCTATGGCATTCAAATCCCTGACATAGGGATCAGTCATGTATAGAACATTGCCTTCCACTTCTCCGCCCCAGATAAGCTGTGTTTTGCTGTTCATGGAACCGATGAACATTCTGTCAGTATGGGTGATATTCAGAATCCGCAGTCCGCATCTGCCATCCGCAACATAGACAAAATCCCCAGAAACAGAGAGTTTTTCAGATTCTCCCGGAATATTGATGCAGCCTGTGACAAAAGGATCAGCAGGATTGCTGACATCTGCCATACTCAATCCATTTGTAAAATTGGTAACATAGGCTGTATTTCCCGAAATTCGGACATCCGAGGGCCGGTTCAGGCTGAGGGAAGAAACAATGCGGGGCGTTTCCGGCACACTGATATTTATGATTTGCAGGCTGCCCATCTGATCCGGGTGACTGTCATTGTTTGTCACATATGCAAAATCACCTGACACTGCAATGCCGGATGCAAAACCCGGCGTATCTGCAAAACCCATGCTTCTGGGCGCAGACAGATTGCTGATATCTATGATATGCAAGCCATTTCCGTCTGTTATATATGCTTTGCTGTCAGCAGCAAAGATGCGTTCCCCTTTTACAGCCAGAGTTCCGGATACCTGGGGACTGGCCGGATTACTGATGTTTATAACCCGGAAACTGCTGCCCACAGCAAAAAGAGTATTTCCGACAAGCCATATATCTTTTGTATAAGGGTCCATTGTTGAAATAAGAGCAGGAGCAGAGGGATTGGAAACATTGACAATCTGCAAACCCCCGTCGCCGTCCGCAACACAGGCAAGAGTGCCACTGACTGCAACACTGTACGCTGTTCCGGGTGTATCAAAGATTCCGGCAATTCTGGGCGCAGAGGGATTGGAAATATCCATGATCTGCAAACCGCTTTTGCCGTCTGCCACATATGCGGTACTGGCACTGACCGCAATTCCCCAGGCATAATCCCCGGTATCTGCCTGACCGATCCATTTGTTCCGGTTTCCTGTGTCCGGAAAAAAAAAAACACGGGTACTGGCATCAAAACCGGTTCCTGTTACGGTTACGCTCAGATTCTGCCCCAGCATGGCCGTATTGGGAGAAACCGATTCCACAGTAATGCCTGATCCGGTGAGCAGAGATCGGGCATTGTTTTCTGAAAGCTCAGAGGAATGGCAAAAAGAGGGAACAGAAATCAGTATTCCCGTAAGGATAAACAGGGCGGTTATGGCGGGTTTGCATGTTTTTCTCATATATTTCTCCTGTTATGATTCAGAATTCCGGAAAGATGTTCAAAAAAAAATTTTCCTTTATACAGGTATGACGGAAACGGTTTGAAAAGTATGCCGTTTTTTTCGGCACAAAACACGGGACAGACAGATTCAGGGAATTAATCAAATATATTTCATTTGGTTATAACAATTTTATAAAAAATGCAACTTTTTTCTGCAAACTTTTCTGTTCTGTCCCGTCTTCAGATCAGAAAAAATGCAGAAAAAAATGCTGGTTTTGATTTTATTCTTGATTTTTCGGCATATTTGGGAATAATAGGGATGTCAGAAAAAATGGGCAGCCGTTTCAGGGTTGAGGATGATTAGGGAAATTATTTTTTCTATAATAATTTGACCCCTTCCGGGGTCAGAACAGAATCCCGGAAGGGATGACATTATTATAGAAACAACATGCAAAAAAACAAAACGAAATCCCGGAAGGGATGACATTATTATAGAAACAACATGCAGAAAAAAAATAAAACAGAATCCCGGAAGGGATGACATTATTTCAGGATTGGGAATGATGGAAAACCCGCTCATTTTTATAATAATGTCACCACCCCTTCCGGGGTTGGGAATAACGGGAAAACCCGCTCATTTCTATAATAATTTCACCCCTTCCG
>CAZHPS010000211.1:0-11057 GCA_964534335.1 uncultured Desulfobacterales bacterium | reverse complement strand
TATAATAATATCACCCCTTCCGGGGTTGGGATTGTGGAACTGGCTGATTTTTCTATAATAATATCACCCCTTCCGGGGTTGGGATTGTGGAACCGTCTCATTTTCCATAATAATATCAACCCTTGCGGGGTTGGGAAAAATCCCGGAAGGGATGACATTATTATAGAAATGACACGAAAAGACAAATCCAAATCCCGTAAGGGATGACATTATTAATAATATCACCCTTCCGGGGTTGGATTGTGGAACCGTCCGGTTTTTCTATAATAATATCACCCCTTCCGGGGTTGGGATTGTGGAACCATCTGATTTTTTTATAATAATACCATCCATTCTGGGGTTGGGAAAAATCCCGGAAGGGATGACATTATTATAGAAATGACAAAAAAAAACAAATCCAAATCCCGGGGATGACATTATTAATGGGAATTAAGGGTTAAATTAGATAACGTAAATTCAGTCACTTACAAAACAGATTCCGGATGTCAGATTTTATAGCTTCCTGTTTTTGCTGATTCCGAAATTTTTAACCCTTAACTGGCATTATTAAGTATAATAAGGAAGGTGTAACATTAAAAGCAAAAATCTTTTCAGTGATATATCAAACGGAACTTATGATGCGTCCTCTCTGGAGGTGCTCAAAGGACTTGACCCTGTCCGGCGCAGACCCGGCATGTATACAGACACCACAAGACCCAATCATCTGGCCCAGGAGGTAATTGACAATGCTGTTGATGAGGCCATCGCGGGATTTGCCAAAAAAATCGGCGTGATTCTGCATGAGGACGGCTCTCTGGAAGTCAGTGATGACGGACGGGGAATGCCTACGGACATGCATCCGGAAGAGAAAATGAGCGGTGTGGAGGTGATTATGACCAAACTCCACGCGGGCGCGAAATTCGGGAACAAAAACTACCGCTTTTCCGGCGGACTGCACGGTGTGGGCGTATCTGTGGTCAATGCCCTTTCCAAAAAAGTGGAAGTGGAAATCCGGCGCAGCGGGAAAAAATACGCTATTTCCTTTGCCCAGGGCAGAAAAACCTCGGAACTCACAGTTACCGGAACAGTGGGGCAGCGCAATACCGGTTCCACTCTCCGTTTCTGGCCGGAGGAAAAGTATTTTGACACAGTCACGTTCTCGGTTCAGCGTCTTACACACGCTCTTCGTGCCAAAGCAGTACTCTGCCCCGGACTTACCGTCACGTTTCTGAACAAAATTACAGGGGAGCAGGAATCCTGGTGCTTTGCACAGGGACTCAGGGATTATCTGATGGAAAATCTCCCGGAAGAAGAGCGGATTCCTGACGAACCCTTTATGGGCAGTTTTGAGGGAAAAGAGGAAATCACAGAATGGGCTGCCATATGGCTGCCGGACCAGGGACAGGTCACTGCGGAAAGCTATGTGAACCTGATTCCCACACCCCAGGGAGGAACCCATGTAAACGGTTTCCGCTCCGGTCTGTTTGCTGCTCTGCGGGAATTCTGCGAATTCCGGAACCTGATTCCCCGGGGCATACGTCTGGCCCCGGATGATCTGTGGAACAAATGCTCGTATATCCTGTCTGTGAAAATGAGTGAACCCCAGTTTTCCGGCCAGACCAAAGAACGGCTTTCCTCACGGGAATGTGCAGCCTTTGTGTCATCAGGCGTGCGGGATGCGTTTGCGCTGTGGCTCAACCGGCACACGGAAAGCGGGGAAAAACTCGCGGAAATGACCATTGAACTTGCGCGCAAAAGGCTAAGAGCCTCTCAAAAAATTGTACGCAGAAAAAACGGAAGCGGGCCAACTCTTCCGGGCAAACTTGCGGACTGTGCATCCCAGAATCCTGCGGAAACCGAGCTGTTTATGGTGGAAGGGGATTCCGCAGGCGGATCTGCAAAACAGGCGCGTGACAAGCAGACACAGGCTATTCTGCCTTTGCGGGGAAAAATCCTGAACACATGGGAGGCAGACACAGAACTGATTCTCAAATCCAAAGAGATTCATGACATTGCCGTTGCTATAGGTGTTGATCCCGGATCAGAGGATATTTCCGGGCTCAGGTATCACAAAATCATTATTCTCGCAGATGCAGATTCAGACGGGCTGCATATAGCGACCCTGCTCTGCGCTCTGTTTCTGAAACATTTCACGCCACTGGTCAGAAAAGGCAGGATTTTTGTTGCCATGCCCCCCCTGTACCGGATTGATCAGGGACAGAAGGTCTGGTATGCTCTGGACGATTATGAAAGGGATACAATTCTCAAACGCATAAACGGTTCCCCAAAAAAAGGAAAGGCCGATGTGCAGCGGTTCAAGGGGCTGGGTGAAATGAATCCTCCCCAGCTCAGGGAAACCGTAATGCTTCCGGATTCCCGGCGTCTGGTGCAACTGACTCTGGATGATGAAAAAGGGGCAAATGAAACAATGGACATGCTGCTGTCAAGAAAACGATCACAGGATCGCAAACGCTGGATGGAGGAGGAAGGACATCTGGCAGATGCATAATTTGACGTTAGATGTTCAAACCCGGTGATGTCTGCCATAAGTGCAGGCTCCTGCCGGTCTCATACCAAATCGCCATTGGTTTGATGCAATATTGGATAGTGGGTCAAACCGGCTGATAATGTCATCCCTTACGGGATTCAGGTTTGTTTTTCATTTTTTTTCTATAATAATGTCAATCCTTTCGGATTTTTTCGGTTCGAAGTCGGATTTGCATTCCGAATTGTATAATACCAATGGCGAACCGGTATCACTTCTGAACTTCTTTCCCCAGCATTTCCTCCAGTTCCATGACAATTTCAGGAAAACGGGACAGAGTCTGTTTTGTTTCTGTAATATCAAGAACACCGGATGCGAATTTCAGTGTTTCCGACCAGCGGATCAGGGGAAGATAACAGTGGTTTTTTCCCAGTTCATTTGTCTCTGCGGCAAAGTGCTCAATGCCGTCAATATAGAGAATTTCTGCAAATCCTGACCATTTGTTCCATACCCCGGTTTTAAGTTTTGTGAGCAGTTCTGACAGATTGGAATAAGGGGAAAGGATCTCAGGACTGTCCTGCGCCAAAGGCTTCGTGTTTCTGGAAACATCAACTGTGTCTGAATATTTCAGAAATCTGCACAAATGGGCAAAAATATGCTCTTTGCTTACGGGTTTGCGCAAATATCCGTCACAGATATTCCGGATCTGTTTTTCATCATCTTCCATAGCCGATGCTGTCACAGCTATAATGGGAATCCGGGCCAGTGTTTCATCTGCACGGATATTCTTAATGGCCTCATATCCGTCCATGACCGGCATACGGATATCCATGAGAATAATATCCGGTTTGAAAATCCGGGCAAAATTCACGGCTTCCTCTCCGTTGCAGGCTTCTGTGATCTCCAGATCAGTGGATTCCAGATAGGAACGTATCAGTTTGCGGTTGTCCTCAGTGTCATCGGCTATCAGTACCCCGGCTTTTTCAAAACAGATATCCTCTGCACGGATGAGATTTTGGGTTTCAGTCCCGGATTCAGGCGGTTCAGCAATTTCCACAGCATACAGTGTCAGGGTGAAAACCGAACCTTTGCCCGGAACGGAACTGACTTCAATTTTCCCGTTCATCAGTTCTGCCAGTCCCCTGCTGATGGAAAGTCCCAGCCCGGTTCCGCCGTACTGTGCAATATTCTGGCCTTTGCGCTGGACAAAGGGATCAAAGATCCGGTCCAGTTCTTCCGGCGGAATACCGGGGCCTGTGTCCTCAATGCGGATGACAAGGTTCACTGTCCTGTCCTGTCTGTCCTGTGCTTCAATCCAAACCTTTACAGAACCGGCTTGGGTGAATTTAACTGCATTGCCGATCAGATTGAGAAGAATCTGGCGCACACGGGTTTCATCAATGCGTATGGCCGGAGGAAGTCCGGGGGAAATCTCCAGTATGAAATCAATTTCCTTCTGATACACACTGTGGGCAAAAATATGGGAAATTTCAGTAAAAAATGTCGCAGGCATTACCACTGCATACTGAAGTTCTGTGTTTCCGGATTCGATTTTTGACAGATCCAGAATATTGTTTATCAGAGCCAGAAGGGATTTTCCGCTTGATTTGATGCAGGTGAGATACATCCGGGCTTTTTCCTCTCTGACCATTGCCTCAAGCAGGGAGCTGAAACCCAGAATTGCATTCATGGGGGTACGGAATTCATGACTCATATTTGCAATAAAACGGCTTTTGGCCTGGTTTGCAGCCTCGGCAGCATCACGGGCTATGCGCAGTCTCTGTATGCGTTTTTTTTCGGAAATATCATGAATCATGCCTTCCAGATAAAGAATCTTTCCCTGTTCATCCCGCACAGTATGGGCATCCACCAGAACTTCCGTCACTGTCCCGTTTTTGCACAAAGCCTGTATTTCAAAATCCCTGACCCTTCCTTCTTCTCCTATGGTCTGCAGAAATTTTTCCCGCTCCGCATTGTCAGCGTACAAATCCCGGCCCAAATCTTTGATCTGTTCTATGGCCTCTTCCGGAGATGAATATCCGAGAATACGGGCAAAGGCAGGATTGATGGTCAGGATTTTTTTCCCGGGGATAATCTGAAAAATGCCTTCTGCCGAGTTTTCAAAAATATTGCGGTATTTTTCCTCAGACTGGCGCAGTGCCTCCTCTGCCCTGCACCGTTCTGCATTTTCCTGCTCCAGCAGCAGGTTGATTTTTTCCAGTTCCCTGTTTCTTTTCCGGATATGCCGGATTCTGATCTGAAATCCTCCGGCAAGAACAAGCAGAAAAGACACAAAGGCACTGACATGAAACCAGCCGGTTTTCCAAAAAGGCTGTTTGACCCTGATATTCAGACGCAGCCCATCCTGATTCCAGACGCCGTCATTGTTGGACGCTGCAATCCGCAGACAGTATTTTCCTCCGGGCAGTCCTGTGTATCTGCCAAACCGCCGGGTTCCGGCTTCATACCAGTCTTTATCAAAGCCTTCAAGCAGATAGCGGTACCGGTTTTTTTCAGGAAGACTGTAACTGAGGGCCGCGCATTCAAACTCAAAATAGTTGTGGCGCCAGTCCAGCGTGATGTCTGTGAGACCTGCGGGATTTTTCCGTCCTGTTACAGGTTCCCCGGCCTGGGTCAGGGAAGTCAGAACCACACGGGGAGCCTGGGGATTGATCACCAGTCTGTCAGGATGAAACATGTTCAGTCCCCGTGTTCCGCCAAACCACATCCGGCCGTCCCCACTCTGCAGAGCTGCCCCGCGGTGAAAAACACTGCCCTGCAGTCCGTCACTGCGATCATAGTGCAGAACAGTTTTTTCCTTTTCCGGATCAAAGCACACAAGACCCGCGCCGGTTCCGAGCCAGAGCCGATCCTGTGCATCCTCAAGAATGGAATTCACTGTGTCAGGAACCCCGTGTCTGCGGGTGTAAGAGACAAATATGCAGGTGTCTTTCTGAAACAGGCACAGGCCCTTTCCCTGGGTTCCGATCCATATGCGGCCGGCATGATCCTGAAAAATGCAGGAAATGGCATCAGAGGGGATACTGCCGGGATTGCCCGGATCTGAGACAAAATGCGTAAAGGTTTCTGTTTTTTTGTCAAAACGTCCCAGCCCCCCGCCAAACTCGCCCCCCATCCATATGACATCCTCATTCCGGTCATGAAGGATTTCCTGCACATAGGTGTTGGCAGGCCCTTTTTCCGTATGCTCTGTATCAGGTTTGTAAAAGTGGAACTGATCGGTTTTTTTGTCAAATTTTCCAAATCCGGCCATATGGGTTCCAAGCAGGAGAATATCCGGGGAACCGGGATCACCGATAATTTTGGCTATGCTTTCAGCCTCAGACCGGTACCGGGCTTCAACCTTTCCGCTTTTGCGGTCAAATTTCATCAGAGAACCTGTATAAGAGGAAATCCAGAACCCCCCATCCGGTTCCTCATACAGTCCCAGAATATAATCTGTGTCAGGGGTGTCAGGATTTTCCGGATCATGCGTGTAAGATGTGAATGTTCCTGTATCAGAATCAAATCTGCTGAGTCCTCCCATTGTTCCGATCCACAGGGTTTTATTTCTGTCCTCATACAGACAGGTGACAGAATTATGGCCCAGCGTGCCGGGGATTTCCGGATTATGGCGGAAAAGGGAAAAATTCCGGGTGTAAGGATCTATTTTTTCCACCTTTCCTGAAAAAGTGGATATCCAGAAAATGCCGGAACGATCCTCATACACATTTACCACCAGGTTGTCTGACAGGCTGTCAGGATCATGGGGATTATGTCTGTAATTGCTAAAGGTTTGGGATTTTTTGTCAAAAACTGTCAGGCCATTGGTGCTGACATAACCTCCCAGCCAGAGGCGGCCGCGTCCGTCATCAGCAATCAGGGCCACCTCTCCATAGGTCATTTCAGACGGATAATTGTGAAATTTGCCGGTTTTTTTGTCAAAGCGATCCATTCCGTCTTCCGGAGTGCCAATCCAGAGGATACCGGGATCATCTTTGTCCTGCACCAGCGCGTCAACATTGTTTCCCTTTGCGCTCAGACTGTGGGGATTGTCCGGATTATGGGTGTAATGGGTGAAGATCCGGGTGTTTTTGTCAAAGCAATCCAGGCCGCCGCCGTAAGTGCCAATCCAGAGAAGGGCAGGCTCCTCCCTGTCCTCAATAAGCCGCCATACATCATTGAAGCACAGACTGTCAGGATCATCAGGACTGTTTGCATAGCGCAAAGCCTTTCCTGTGCGTTTGTCAAAGCGGTTGAGTCCCCCACCGGCAGTTCCCAGCCACAGGATATGGGGATCCATGGAATCCTGCACAATGTCCTGCACAGTATTATGCCCCAGACTTTCGGGATTTTGGGGATCATGCCGGTACACATGGAAGGTTTCTGTGTATGTGTTGAAACGGTTGAGTCCGTCTGAGGTTCCAATCCAGAATATTTCCGGATTCAGGACATCAGCCGTAATGCGCCAGATATTGCCGTTGGACAGCCCTTCGGGACCGGGGCCATAGTGTCTGAGTTCATACCCGTCATAGCGGAAAAGACCGGCTCCCTCTGATCCAATCCACAGAAAGCCGTGGCTGTCCTGCAGAAAGGTCTGTCCGGCCGGTGCGCCCAGATCAAAGACGTGATCAAAGCGGAGAGCATCAGACGCGGGTGCAGCCATGCCTGTGAGGAAAAAAAGCAGGTATGCTGTACAGAAAAAAAATTTTATAAGGTGAAATAATTTCAAATTGCCAACAATTTTATGTTTCAGGTTTGTCTGGAACGGACTGCCCGGAAAATACAGATGATGACGGCGGAAATCCCGCCGTGACAGAATTTATGACCCGCAACTTATTGGTATATCAGAAAAATTTCTCTGCATCTGTGTTCAGGTGTCAGGCACTGAAACCTGAACAAACAGGCATGCCGGAAATTTTCAGATCCCCAAAAGCAGAAAAATTTGTCTGATACCAATTCGCTTTCAAAACATGGGCATACCAAATGCTGTTTTTTCGTGCTGTTCGTGTTTTTCGTGGCTTAAAAAAAAGAGGCATTCCCCGAACTTTGAAAGCGATTTGTTATGACAGTCCACTTATGCAAACATCTTCAGATAATTGGCATACATCCGGGGATGGACACGGGAAAACGGGCTGAAATCCTCTGTGATTTCCATACCGGGGATAATAGCCCTGACCACAGGAATGCCTGTATCTTTCCGGGTGAGACTGACATAAACCGGCCGGTATCCGCTGGCTGCAAGAAGAGTTTCCAGCAGGCGCAGATTTTCTGCTGCATTGCCCATACTGTAATCCGGCAGATTTTCCAAAGGAACCCGAATCAGATCAGACAGCCCGTATCCTGATGCTTCCCCTTTGAGAAAAGGATACGGGGTTTCTGTAAGTGCGGAAAGCAGAGCCTGCCGTGCATTGAGATTTGCGCCGGTTCCTTTAATTATCTGTCCGCGCTGACTCATAACAAAGCATTTGCAGCAGGGAATCCCCATATCCGAAGTCAAATCCTGAAACTGCACCCGGATTCCTGCTTCTGCATACAGGTTCAGGAGTTTGCTGATCAGCGGATCTGCGGTTTCCATATCAAAACACTGCGCTGGATTGAATGGCGTCACTCCTTCGCAGTGGCGTTCAATGACTTCCATCAGCGCGCTGACTTTGGCCTCTGCCAGCGTATTTCCTGAAGCCAGACCGGTGGAACCCAGACCGGAAAAGAGTTTCGCATCATCGAGATTGCAGAAAAGAAAAATGCACTGCGCGGGAATCAGCATGGGACTGTATCCCTTTTCTGACACGGCCTCTCCCTGTATCCAGTACAGGGATTCATTGCAGTAAGGGGTTTCCAAAGACAGATCATTGGGATTGAGAACCTGAATTCCCTTTTCTGATAATTCCCTGTATGTGCCAAAAATCAGTGGATATTCTTTTTCATACCCGATTGCGCCCTCCTCTCCGAAATTCGCAAAAGAGGAATACCGCTCAATCATTTCCATCATATAAGCAGCGCGTGCAGGTTCCAGATCCAGTCCCCGGCCATAGGAAGTCTGTACACCGGATAAATGATAATTGTGTCTGCCACTTCGCACAGAAATATTCATCTTCCATTTCCGGAGCAGCGCAATGGGACTGAGCGATGCCTCATGCCGCATTTCCTCTCCGGCAATGATGCGGATGCGGGCCAGTCTGTTCATAGCTCTGCGGATGGTTTCTTTTGCTTCAGGTCTTGGCGGATCATCCGGACGCGGTTTCTGCGCGAGTTGTTCCCGTATCTGCACAATGCTGACACTTTCTTTTGGCAGTGCAGAAAGTTCCTCCTGCGTAAACAATGGAGGCAAACCTGTCTGATCCGGAGGCCGGATTGGGCGGTGATTCAGGATATTGTCTGCAAAAATCTGAATCCATTTCTGATGCAGTTCCCGGTTTCTGCATTGTGCAGATTTGCTGTAAATCAGGGGACTGTGCCGGGACAGATCAGACAGGACAGATTTTGGAAAATATTTCCGCAGATCTTTGAATTTGTCATACAGCAGGCAGACATCACAGAAAAGGGAAAGAAGAATTTTGTCATTTGGATCAGTTTCCTGAATCTTCTGCGCCAGATCATCGGCATTCCACAAACTGATTTTTCCCATCAGATGCCTGCGCATGAATTCATCCTTGGGACAGGCCCGGATATGCGCTATACATTTTTCCATATCCGGATCATCTGCCGGAACACAGGAAAAATAACCGATACCTGACTCGGTTTCCCGCAGTTGCAGTTCATATGTCACTGCTTCCGGAGTGCCAAACCTGCAGTCTGACATTTTCACCGGTTCAGAATGTGTTTTTTTTTCATTCATTTTTACTGGAACTTTCCTTTTCCGCAGGTGTCACAGCAGACTGAATCTCTGTTTCAACTTCTTTTTTTTCGGCAGATTCCTCCGCAGTTTCCCCGTCCTCATCTGTCAGAGGTTTTCTGCCAAAGGCCACCGCGCCCCATATGCTGATTTCATAAAGCACCATCATGGGAACAGCCATCATAACCTGACTGATCACATCCGGAGGAGTGAGAATGGCCGCGACAATAAAAATAACCAGAATCGCATATTTGCGGTTCTTTCTCAGAAAATCAGCGGTGACAAGTCCTATGCGGGCCATAGCCGTAAGTACCAGAGGCAGTTCAAACACAACACCAAAGGCCAGCAGCATTTTGGAAGAAAATCCCAGATATTCTTTCATGGAAGGCATGGCCTGCAGGGTTTCATTGGAAAAGCCCAGAAAAAACTTGAATCCCACGGGGAAAACATAAAAATAACCGAACAGTGCCCCGCCCAAAAAAAACACAGTGGAAAGAAAAATGATGGGCAGCAGCACCTTTTTTTCCTTCTGATACAGGCCGGGCGCAACAAACATCCAGAAATGATACAGCAGCACAGGTGAGGCCAGCATGATTCCGGCTATGAATGCCACTTTCATATAAGTGAAAAAGGCTTCCGGCAAACCCGTGAAAATCAGTTTATTCCCTTTTCCCATGACATCCAGCAGCGGGCGCATGAGAATTTCAAAGAGTTTTTCCTTGAATCCGTATGCAATGCAGAATCCCGCGAATACGGCATAAGCACATTTGATAAGCCGTCCCCGCAGTTCTTCCAGATGAGCCATAAAAGGCATTTTTTCTTCTTCATTAACCATGTTTTGCAGATCCTTTTTCTTTCAGACTTTTTCCGGAAGCAGGTTTATCCGCATTTACCAGCAGTTCTGCGGGAATATCTGTACCGGCCATGTTATCGTCCGTGTCATCAGCATCATCAGGCAGCAGGGAATCCGGGACTGCTTTTTCCTCTTTGGCAGCCGGTATATCCTTTGTTTTCAGTGCATCTGAATCTGCATCGGATTTTTTCTTCAGCACTGTGGCAGGTTTTTTAAGTTCAGCTTCCACATCATCAAAGGTTTTTTTGACGTTTTTTACGTCATAGTCAATTTCCATGGATTCTTTGAATTCACTGGTGGCTTTTTTGAATTCATGCAAAGCCCGTCCCAGGGATTTTGCCAGATCCGGAAGTTTCTTCGGCCCGATGACAATCAGGGCAACCACCAAAATTAAAATAAGTTCAGGCATTCCTATGCCAAACATAGCATTTCACCTTTCATGATTCAGTTGTCAGTTACCAATTGTCAATTGTTAATTGTCAATTGTCAATTACCAGTTACCAGTGTCCAGTGTCCAGTTGCCAGTGTCCAGTTGCCAGTTACCAGTGTCCAGTTGCCAGTGTCCAGTTGCCAGTTGACAATGTTCCGTTGTGTCTGAAGACTGATAACCGGACACTGATAACTGACATCTGAAAAACCTTCTACCAAAAAAATATCTGTTTGTATATGGTTTTCAGGACAAAATGCCAAGATTCCCAAGCGTGACAAACTTTCAGTTTGTCATAAAGATTCCCGGAGTGCCGAACTGAAAGTTTGGCACTGTTTTAAGAATCATTTCAAAGTCCCAAATTTTCAGTTCAGGACTCATCTGCCCTTAACTTAGGTGATTTCCAGAAAAGAACATCCCAACAAAGTAGTGCTCTGTCAAAATTTAAATGACGGATAAAGTCTTTTCAATTTTATCC
>CAZHPS010000210.1:1242-11064 GCA_964534335.1 uncultured Desulfobacterales bacterium | reverse complement strand
AATACTTTACACATTGGAATCGTACTTGAATCTTTGAGAGTTTGTAAAATTGACGTTAACCTGTTCTTTATTGCCCATATCGTTAAAGCGTCTTCTCCATATCCAAGTATCTCCATATTTCTCATCCTTTGACATGTCTAATGTTAATTCTCCATTGAAAATATGCTTATCTGATTCCTGAGTGCCAAAATGAAGTGAAACGGAATTTTGGCCGGATTTCCGTATCATTTCAGTGTTCCGGACTTTCAGTCCGGGACTCCTCGGCCCCTGATTTAAGGGAATGACGATGAAAGTTTTATGCCTTTCATCATTGCTGTGATTCTGTCTCTGATTCCGCTTTCTGACTGTTCAGCAGAAAAAGATTTTCATTATAAGAGTTTGATTCGCCATATTTCCATCCGTAACATTCACACACTGCCTTATCCAGTTTTTTGTGCAGTTTGGAAAGATGGCCGGAAGGCTCATTGAAAAATTTGTTATACAGTGCAGTTATTGTGCATTTCCGTGAAATCGCATCCTCAGTCCTGAATGTTTCAAGTTCTTTCATTATCTCTCTGACTTTTTCCTTATGGATTTCTTTTGCATTATTCGGGAAGGGGAAGGTTTCAAAACAGGTGGTGTTGGTGTATCTGGTAATATATCCAAGAGTTGATTTTTGCGCTGATACCCAATCCAGATGCAGTTTTGAGTTCAATACGCCCAGAATAAAAAAATCATCACTTGCGATCACCATGTTTGCCTCGCAGGGCAGAATGGAAATATCAATGGCACGGAAACAGGTGTATTTTGCTATTTTCGGAAGACAGAAATAACATTTCAGACCTTCCAGGGCTTTTCGCATTCCCGGCCTTTTTTCCCCGAACTGCCACCAGTACATTTTTCTTGCTTTCCGATTATTTGTGTCTCTGACGGGCTTGACATATTTTTCAACATGCGCAAAAGGCAGTTCATATCTGCTGGCCTCTTCCAAAGACATGGCATTTAAATCAATCACCCATTCTTGTTCAATCCCCGGATTTACCAAAGATTTGCCGTCAATCATCGGTTTCAGAATATCTTTGTTTGTATCATCTGCTTCCATCCATTTCTTTACGGTTTCGGCAGATATGACAAAACCTTTTCCTGCTAATTGACACCCTTCAAAAGATTTTCCAAGATTTTCAGCAAGACGTTTTGCGCCTGTATAATCTGCTTCCGCTTTCAGACTTGAATTGATAAAATTCACTTTTGCATCATCAAGTTTCAGTTCCTCCGGAGCATCTTTTTTATTTTTGACCCAGTTCACAATGCTTACATGCACATTTGCGGTTCCGCTCCATACCTGCGTGGAGACAGCATTTGTTATGATTCCTTTATGTTCTGCAATGTATTCAAGACCTGCCTTTCTTGTCACTCCCTGCGCCACTGAATTCGTACCGACCAGCCCGATTCTTTTTGCATTGCTGTCATGGGCTTTCCGAAACCACAGCGCGCAGTAATCCGGCTGTCCTTTCACATCAGGAAAGGCTTTGTATATTTTTTCCGCATATTCATCCCCTCTTTCTGTCCTGAGATATTTGCCGCCGAGAAAAGGCGGATTGCCTATGATGACATCAGCTTTCGGCCATTCACAGAAAAGAGCGTCATTTGCCACAATGTTTTTGTCAAGATCATCAAAAGGCAGTGTTCTGTCCTCAAAATCCAGTGAAAGCTGGTTCTTTTTTATAAAGGAAATCAGTCGGTCATTAAATATTTTTTTGCCAATGGACAAAGTGACTTTTGCAAGTTCCACAGCAAAGGGATTCATGTCAATTCCGTAAAACTGTTTCATTCTGATGACAGAATAAATGTCCTGTATGCGGTAACTTTTAAAATTTTCGTTAATCTTCGTAAGTATTTCAATCTCAAGAGTCTTTAATTCTCTTAATGCGATATAGAGGAAATTTCCGCTGCCGCAGGCAGGGTCCAATACTTTGATTTTACCAAGTTCATCCCGTATTTTCAGCAGATTTTCCAGAGTTGAGGCTTTGTTTATTTTTTCAATATAATGCGTTATAATGGTCGGTCTTACGATTTTCATTATATCTTTTTCATAAGTATAATGCGCGCCAGTGGCATGCTGCTCCCTGCTGCCCATACTGTATTCAAAAATATTCCCGAAAATAGCGGGTTCTATTCTGCTCCAGTCAAACTTTGCTGTTTCCTCCAGCAGATCAATTTCCTGCGTATTAAGTTTTATTGGATTGATTTCCTTGAATATGCCACCGTTGAAATAATTTACATCCCTGAATCTGCCGTCTTTGGCTTTTTTCGGACTGTTCATCTGCCTGAAAAGAGAAGCAATCAAATCATTGGCAGACTGATTTTTCCTGCCTTCCTGTATCAATGCCAAAAAATAATCCGCAATGGGAAACAGGCCAATATCTTCAGAAAAAAGACAGACAAGCAGTTGAAGCACATATTTCTGAACTTTCTTTTTATCTTCTCCCCTGTCAATCAGCGAATGATATATTCCCAGCAGTTTCTCAACCGCTTTTGTCGTCACTTTTTCAACATTGTTGTCAAAAATCGGTTCTACAGGCTCTTTGGACAGAAAAGCCAGCGCCCGCCATCTGGTTTTCAGGTCTTCCACTGTCAGAGAATCCAATGGAGAATCCTGCATAAACCAGTTGAATATCAGAAACCTGTCAAAATTGCACAGCACAACAAAAGGCGTTTTTTCTTCCTTATAACTTCTGTCCCAATATTCTCTTGCCTGCAGGATGTGATCCTCAAGGTCTTTTCCTTTTGACTTCATTTCTATTATCACTCTGCCCGGAAAAAGAAGGTCTTCAAATTTCGTGGTTTTGCCGGTTTTGATCCGTTTTTCAAATCTGGCTCCTGCATCATGGCAGTCTGCATAACCGAATACCTGAAACAGCCGGTTTAAAAAAGTCTGGGCTTCCCCTTTTTCATAACCTTCAAGGGTTTTGGTAAAAGCTGTAAAATTTTCAATTTTTTCATTCATTGATGCAATCATATTCCTTTCCATATCCAACCTTATCAAACTGCTGTATGATAAATAACAGATGCTTTTTGTACACGAATTACAGGCAGATTTTTTCTCAACGCCAATATCAGTGCTTCCCGCTCCCGGCATCCAAACGGCGTTTAAATTCATATGATTCACTGATTTCTGTAATTTCAACGAATTTCTTTGCATACATTTTCAAATGCCTTTCTCTCCAATACTGTGCAGTTTTTAAGAAATTCCTCAGCAACGGAACCGGGAATAAATACTCTGCCAAACAGTTTCTGAAGAATATGCAGACAGTCAATTTTGGAGAGAGCAATCAGAGGACTGGTCTTTGAAACAATACTCATCTGTCTGTTATTCTTTCCAATTGGAAAATCTGTTCTTCCAACTCCTCTTCGTTAAGAGCATCAATTGGAATTCCTCGGCTCCAAAGCAGTTCCAGAAAACCTCTGTAACCTGTTTTTAAAAGTTCACCGCATTCTCCCAATGAAAGATGACCGTTTATATATTCCCAGATTACAATTCCCCGTTTCATCTCCTCTTTGATGACAGTCATATCCTGCCTGTATGATTCTGAAATAACATCAGGTAATTCAAGAGTGACAGTCTGCATTTTTTATTCTCCCAAAGCCATCTGCTGCATATAGCCTTTAAGAAAATACTTTTGGGGTTTCACGCAGGTTGGTGTGAGGAACGAACCCCAACATAATCAGGGTGTTGGGGTTCACTGAGTTCACCCCAACCTACCCCAAAATAATTATCTTAAACACTATAGTTCTGCTTTATTCCAAGTGTATAAAGAATATCAGGGAAAGGGAATCAGGGACAGAAAAACACTGCCCCTGTCCCCTGATCCCCAACCCCAAATTTTTCCTATTTCGGATCACCGATGGTTTTGCGCACCACGGCAATGAGTTTGTCCGGATCAAAGGGTTTGGTCAGCGAGGCCACCGCATCTTTGATAGCCAGATGCCGTCCCTGCATACCGCTGATCACAATGACCGGAATATCCTTGTATTCATCCTCTTTGGACATTTTCCGGTAAAATCTGGTTCCCCATTCTTCAGGCATGGAAAGATCCAGAGTGATCAGATCCGGTTTTTCTTTTTTCAGAACCTCATATGCCTTGACTCCGTCATCGGCAGTACAGGTTTCATATCCATTATCTTCCAGCACATTGCTGATGTATTTCACGATAATGGGGTCATCATCCACAATCATTATTTTTTTTGCCATAATCATACCTCATATTTATCGCAGGTCGGGTTAGCGAAGCGTAACCCGACACAATTTTCCGGTTTTGTTGGGTTACGCTTCGCTAACCCAACCTACTGTCTGGCTGTCAGAAAATCCGAAACATCCGAATGTCTGTCAAACTTTCATTTTGACACTCCGGGCATTATACAATGTCAGTGATGTCTGACACGGGATGTCTTTCGCTCCCTATTTGCCAAATGCCCCGGCCTTTCCTTTGTTGTGGCATTCCGCACACATCACCGGGCCGGCCTTGGCCTGCACATGACAGCCCTTGCAGTTCAGGTGATATATCCGGGCAAGTGAAGCAGCATCGCCTTTTCCATCACCCATATGGCATTCGGAACATTCTTTGTCTTCCGAGCTTTCGCCATCGACTTTTTCGCCCTTGTCATAAACGTGATGACAGTAGTGACAGTCACTGATCTGGGCTTTTTCATTGTGTTCGTCATGGGCAAAATACACCTGTGGGCGCATTTTTTTGGTAAACCCGCTGTCCTGAACGAACTTCACATTCTCCTGAGAATACCCCGACAGAACGCCAATTGCAAGCGCGAATGTCAGTATCATAACGGGAATCAGATATTTTTTGTTCATATTCCTTTCCTTTGTCAAAAGTCATGGTTGATTAGATCCCCCTGAGGGAGAAAGGGTTTTATTCCCCTCTAAATGGCTTTATTCCCCTCCTGAGAGGGGGGATAAAGGGGTGTGTTCAAAAGGAACAGACACACCCATGCCCCTCTCAGGAGGGGATTCGGGTAAAAAACATAAGCCTGATTATTCCGGTTTTTCAATCAGTTCATACAGAATATCACCGAAGAACTTGATGTCCATATGCAGCCCGTAGGCATGGACAATATCTTCCAGACCGCCGTGGCAGTTGTGGCAGGGCGCGATAATGGTCTTTGCTCCGCGTGATTTGGCAGCGAACAACTGCTCGGCCTTGATCCGGTTTCCGTCCACACGGGTATTGCGGTAGGGGGGGCCGCAGTTGATGACCCCGCCTCCCGCGCAGCAGCAGTAATTGTGCTCCCGGTTGGGGTGCATTTCAATCAATTCCTCACAGGTTTCGCCCACAATATACCGGGCCATTTCATGAAGTCCTCTTCCCCGTACCACATTGCAGGGATCATGCAGGGTGACAGGAGAGTCAAACTTCTTTTTCAGCTTCAGTTTTCCCTGTTTGAGCAGATCATGAAAAAATTCAATGGAATGTACCATGGGGATTGGCGGCATTTTCCAGCCCAGCCAGCGGTTGCCCACGTCATACACGGAACGGAAGGCATGACCGCATTCCCCCATCACGATCCTTTTCACCTTCAGGCGCATGGCTGTTTCAAAATGGGCTTTCTTGACACGTCCCATGATTTCATGGTCGCCTGTGTACATAGCCATGTCGCTGTTGTCCCATCCGGGTGTGGCAGGCATGGTCCAGTTCAGCCCGGCAGCATTGAAGATCACGGCAGCCTGATAAATAAGCTGCGCGCGGAATTTGGGTTCAGGCCCGATGACCGAATACATGAAATCCGCTCCTTCCTTTTCAATGGGAATGCGAAGGTTGGGAATTTCCGATGCGGCTTCTTCCTCCTGCCACTGCAGGGTGTCAATCCATTCATCCTCTTTGACCCACATCTGGTTCATGGTGACAGAATGGCTGTGGGATGTGTCTTCAATATAGGTGGGAGTGACCCCCAGTTTGTTGCAGATCCGCCGCACCACCAGCATGATATAGGCGATGTCAATGCCAAAGGGACAGTACATGGCACAGCGGCGGCAGAGATTGCACTCTGTGGATGCGATTTCCGACATGCGCTGAATGGCAATATTGCCCACATGCCCTTTTGTTTTCAGCATTTCCCACATGGTCTGCTTGACCTTTCCGGCAGGGGAATAAGCAGGATCTTTGTCATGGGAAAGATAATAATGGCAGCCCTCGGAGCACAGACCGCAGTGAACACATGTGTCCACATAGGTTTTGAGGCGAGCGCCGGTTTCATTGTCAATCACGGAATTGATGACTTTGGCTATGTGTTCATCTGACAGAACAGAAGCCCCTCTGACAATTCCCTCATCTTTGATTTTTGCAGGTTTGATACTGCTTGCTGTAACGGACATTTTTATTCCTCCTTGGGTTTACCAGTCCTGGACATGTCTGACCGCGCCGAATTCCGATCCGAGATATCCCCTGGTAAACGGGAAGAAGATCATATGACTCAGCCGGGTAAAGGGGATAGCCACCAGCATGATTTCTCCGGACAGGATGTGCAGAATTCCGGAAAGCTGGTAACCGGGCCACTGGTGATATGTCCAGAAACCCGTAACAAAGGGGGCAGCCACAATCGCGAGAATAACATAATCGGAAGTGCTGGTCAGAAATTTTACTTCCGGGCTTTTCATGCGCCGGATCATAAAAAAGACACAGGCACCGACCACAAGAATGGACATGAAATCAGCCGCTCCGTCCGGCAGATGCCACCAGCTCAGGTTCCATGATTCATTGACCAGCGCGATATGCCCGTAAACAAATACGGGCGCAGCAAGCAGGCAGAAATGGAAGACAAAAGTGACAACCGTCATTGCCGGATGTCTGCGCATGTTGGTTGTGCCAAAAGGCGTGAGCCAGCGCAGAATGGATCTCATCCCATAATAAAAACTGGCATAGGCATAGACAGGTGTATCTCTTTTTGCCGCCAGTATTCCCATACTGAACAGCCGGTAAAGGCAGCCGCCGATGAAGATAATAAAAGCCGCCCACACCAGCGGGCCGCTGACAAAATTATAAAGGGTATTCATGGATATTGACCTCCTTTTTCTGAAAGTCCGCTATATCTGGTTTACGGAGACAACTTCCCGGAAATAATTCTGCTTATTCCCGGCATCATTGACAATGCCGCGTATGAGGATATGCTTTCCGTCCGGGCTGAAAATGGGATCCCAAATCGCGTCATAACCAGCCTTGAGCAGTTTTCCGTTTACAGCCAGGGTGAATTTTCTGTTTCTTTCCACCTTTGCCGCAAGGTTTTCACCGTCAGGGCTGAAAACCGGTGTCCAGACCATGTCAAAATCATCGGGCCACAGTTTGTCATCCGCGAGAACATAATATTTCCCGCTGTTTTTTCCCACACAGGCCACCCGGTTCTGCCGGGGGCTGAAGACCATGTCTGACACATATTCATCAACCGTGTTTTTCCAGGGGGTTCCGTCAACAGCCACTGTCCAGCGTCCGAATTTCGGGGATGCAATGGCAGCAATTTTCTGCATATCCGGACTGCAGGCATGATGCCACAACTGCACAAATTTCCGATCCCAGAAGATTTCCCCGTCCTTTGCGAGATGCCATACACCGCCCACCCGAACCGGAGCAGTCACCGAGTCTCCTTTGGGATGGAATTCAGGTTTCCACACGCACCCGAAATTTTTGCCCCAGGGCATACCATCCACTGCAATGCTGTATTCATAATTGGAGATACGCACCTGTGCGGCAGTGTGTTTTCCGGCCGGACTGAACACCGGTTCCCATACATTCATGAATTTGCTGTCCCAGGCTTTGCCGTCCACTGCTGCGGTATAGCATCCTTTCCGGAAAGTCTGAATATCGGCTTCGGAAAAGGGAACCACCTGCACCACGCCGGCTGTATGCGCGCCATCAGCACTGTTTGACAGATCCGTCATGAACATAAAGTCATTTTCCCAGGGTTCATCATTGTTGACGGCCAGGTATTTTCCGTCATTCTGCGCGGCAGCAATGATCCGGGAGCCGTCTGCGCTGAAACGGAGATTCCATACATACGCGAAACGGTTTTCCCAGGTCTGTCCGTCTACGGCCACAGTCCATTCACCTGTATCCGAGACAATGCAGGTCAGCCGTCCGTCAGGGCTGTACCGCAGGAACCATATTTTCTCAAATGCACTTTCCCACAGTTCCCCGTTTGCGCATACACTGCGCTCCTCATCCGGTGTTTTGACAACGGCCGCCACCGTCTCCCCGTCCGGAGAAGCACACGGTTCTTCCATATAACCGTACTCCTCCTTCCACTGACCAAGATCCGCGATGACCCTGCGGCCCGGGGTCCAGTCCCACTGTTCTTTACCTTTCATAGTATCTCCTCAGCTCTTCTCTCTTTTTTTCGAGAGTAAGGATTCAGCAACGCTGCGCAGTTCATCTGCCTCCGGGGGTTTTTCCATATAGGCGTCCGGATCTGAAACTGCGCCGCCCAGCCGTGCGTTTAACATCTTCAGATAATGACTGAATGTTTTGTTTGCAATGGCAGAGAGCATAATCACCGGTATCTTCCTGAGCATCTCATCAGTTCGGAGCTGCTGATACATGAAAACCCCCCCCTCGCCGGGCATCATAATATCCAGCGTGATGAGATCCGGACTATGCTCTCTGGCCTTTTCAATGCCTTCTCTGCCGTTTTTAGCGGTAATTGCCCTGTAACCGCTGGTTTCAAACAAAGTGGAAAGAAATATCCGCATATCCAGTTCGTCATCCACGATCAGTACCGTCTTTTTTTCCATCGAATAGCCTCCCGATTTTTGTTGGGTTTTAGGGGTTGGGGTTTAGGGGTTAGGGTTTGGGGGGGAAGGTGTCAGGATTTAAACTGCTCCCTATCCCCTGTCCTCTGTTCTCTGTTCTCTAGTACCCTGTTCCCCATCCCCTGATCCCTATCTCCTAAAAGATGCTATTCGTCAACCGCAGATAACATTTTTTTATTCTTCCACCACCATATCGGGCCGGTTGACGCTTGCCACCGGGCAGGATGCCCGCAGCACCACCTGCTCCACCGTACTGCCCAGAAGAGCCTCTTCCGGATCAATTTCCTTTGTATGATGGGCCATGATAATCAGATCCCCGTTGACTTTCCGGGAATACTTGACGATCTCGATATAGGGAATTCCCTCCAGCACTTCAATTTCATAGTTGTCAAAATCCCCCATCTCTGCCACATAGCGTTTTTTGATCCGTTCTTTGGCAGCCGCGATCTTTTCCTCAATCTCCTTCTGTTCAAAAACCTTGCCACCCGCAATGCCACTCATATCCAGGCAGTGGAAAAGGTAAATCTTGCATCCGATATAATTGGCAACTTTGAACGCAAATTTGAAAGCCGAATCCGCAGCCTTGGAAAAATCCGTGCAGAATACGATATTGGAAAAATACCAGAAACATGTGGTGCAGGGACGGCTGACAATAAGAACCGGGCATTTGGCCCCTCTGGCCACCCTCTGCATGGTGCTGCCGATCACGCTCCGGTAACGGGTTGCTCCCACATCCTCTTCACGGGTATGTGCGCCCATAACAATCAGATCCGTACCGTCCCTGCGTGCAGTGCGCAGAATCTCGGTATGGGGAACGCCGGCCATTGTCTGAAACTCCAGACTTTTGACGTTTTCACTCTGTTTTTCATAGGTGTTTTTCATCTCCTCCAGTACCCACTGGGTATAATCCTGATCATTGGAGATTTCATCACCGGTGCGCATATCTTTCACTGTGGTGCTGAATCCTCTGGAAGGCATGCCAAACACATGAAAAACCTTCAGATCCGCTTCGTATTTCTTTGCCAGGTCAAAAG
>CAZHPS010000210.1:0-1142 GCA_964534335.1 uncultured Desulfobacterales bacterium | reverse complement strand
CCAAACACATGAAAAACCTTCAGATCCGCTTCGTATTTCTTTGCCAGGTCAAAAGCCACATGGGCTGCATTGTCACTGGCTGCCGAGGCCGTTGTTGCAAACATTATTTTCTTAAACATGGGCTACCTCCTTATGGTGCAAAAATTTGAGCCATCCTGAAAACTCAGTTCCCAGGCTATGCCGTCAATCATTTCAAAAAGGGTAAATACGGTTTCAAATTCAAACACATCCACTTTGTCTCCAAATACGATGTGCCTGAGTTTTCCCAGCCGCATAGGAATATCGAGCAGATTTTCCAGCAGCAGGGATTTGATTTTACAGTCTTTGTTTTCCCGGACACCCCGCAGGACATTGTAAATTTCCAGCCGGGGTTCAGACGGGAATCCGATCAGTTCCACAGTTTTGGCAAATTCCAGATATTCAATATCCTCCCAGGTGCATCCTTTTTCCGGGCATTTGCGGTACTGCTCCCGGACAAGGGGGAAGAATTCATTGATTTCAGAAAAACACGGATACTGATCCAGCATCCTGAAGCAGCTTCTGAGCGAGAATTCCGGGCCCAGTTCCACCTGGTGGTTGAGATAGTTCAAAGGATTTGAATCTGCCTGCATCTGATCGGATATGATTCTTCCTTCTTTATCTAATATAATTCTGTTCATCTCAAATCCTTTTCCGTCCCGGTTTCTGTTGCTGATTTCCTGCCCTTTCAGCGGGTGTTGAATCTGCTGACAAACATTCGCAGGGCAGTTTTTTTTCTCCTGCCTCTTTACAAAGCAGGAAACGTGCCAAAGACAGGGAAATTGAAAAAAAATATTTTTATTTGTTGTTATTTCAGGAAATTAAAAGATTAGAATGTGGGATGCGGTATTCCTGTCTTTGAAAGGAATGTTGCATATCATGCAACATTCACAGAGCGGATGATGAATCACATGAAAACAGATATATTAAAATTAATAAATTATATTGGAATATTAAAAACAGATATATTTGACAGAAACAGGGAAAATAATGTTGCATTTTTTGTATAAAACAAATGTTGCATAATATGCAACACTGCCGCATCTGACATTCAGCAGATCAAAAATTTTTATACTGAAACAATTTTGGTTTACTTCGGCATGTTTTTTGCCTGACATTCTGAC
>CAZHPS010000209.1:0-11080 GCA_964534335.1 uncultured Desulfobacterales bacterium | reverse complement strand
AAAACCGCTCCGCTTAATTTTTGCACTCCTTCATCCGGTTTGCAGAGGACAAAAGTTGGTAAAAGAACTATAGATGGAAGTTTATTTATACTGATCCAATTCAGGAATGGGCTGCTGCGGAAATTCGGACGTAACTGTTCCTGCTGATTTTATATGCTGATTCAACTTAACAAACGGAGATTATCATTTAATGAAACTGATTGCACCATCCATTCTGGCTGCGGATTTTGCCCGGCTGGGCGAAGAAATCATGGCTGTGGAAAAAGCCGGAGCCGACTGGATTCATATTGATGTCATGGACGGCCATTTTGTGCCCAATATTACTATGGGACCAGTCATTGTTGAAGCAGCAAGACATTCAACGCAGATCCCTCTGGATGTTCATCTGATGATTGAACATCCAGACACCTATGTTCCGGATTTTGCCAGAGCCGGGGCAGACTGGATTTCTGTACATGCCGAGGCATGTGTTCACCTGCACCGCAGTCTGCAACTGATCAGGGACTGCGGAGCCAAAGCCGGTGTTGCGCTCAATCCATCCACACCGCTCAATGCCATTGAATGGGTACTGGAATATACGGATTTTGTACTTATTATGAGCGTAAATCCCGGATTCGGCGGACAGGGTTTTATTCACAACAGCCTGGACAAAATCCGGCAGCTTCGCAATATTCTGGAGGACAGGGGACTTTCCGCGCTGATTCAGGTGGACGGGGGCGTGAATGCCAAAACCATCGGAAATGTTTCAAAAGCCGGAGCAGATGTCTTTGTCGCGGGTTCGGCTGTGTTCGGCTCCGGGGATTATGGGAAAACCATTGCCGAATTCAGGAAAATCATCACGGAATGAAGGAGAAATATTTTTGAAAAACAGCAATACTGCGAAAAAAATTCTGGTGATTCACGGCCCCAACCTGAACATGCTGGGAAAGCGGGAACCGGAAATATACGGTAAGACAAGTCTTGATGAAATTAACCGTGAACTTCGGAAACAGGGAGAATCTCTGGGACTGGATGTGGAAACCTTTCAGTCCAATCATGAAGGGGAAATTGTAGGAAAAATCCAGGATGCATTCCAAAAATGTGACGGTGTGCTTATCAATCCCGCAGCCTATACCCATACCAGTGTGGCGATCCGGGACGCCCTGCTGCTGCTGGATGTTCCCATTGTTGAAATCCATCTTTCCAATATCTGGAAAAGAGAGGCATTCCGCCATAAATCCATGATTTCTGACATTGTCACAGCACAGATGGCAGGATTCGGACACAGGGGATATTATATGGCCCTGTCTGCGCTGGCAGATATGACAGAGAAGAAATCCTCTGCGGATTCGTAAGAAAGAAATCTGAAGCACTGTTCCGACAGAAAGAATGCCAAACTGAAAGTCTGGCAAAAACCGCAGAGTCCCAAATTTTCATTTCGGGATTTCAGATTTTAGGTGATTTCTGAAAATAAATATACCATTTCACTTCACAGGCACAGGGCACAGGCCGGAAGCTTATGCTGCTTTGGCGGGATATTTTTTTTCTGGAAATCACCTTATGACTCAGTATGAACAGCTTCCTCTTTGATTTAAAGGCATTGATCCGCAGATTATCTTCAGGATGTACCGGATATCCGTGTTCACGGGTATTATATAATGATGAGGGCAGCAGTGACTGAAACGGCTGATACCCGGTTTCTTTTATATAATCCTTGACAAGATCCTTATGCTGCCTTAAAAAAGCCCTGCATACAAAATCAATCATGAAGGATGTGAGAAAATTATGGATAAAATCCAGAACGAAAAACCCAAAGATGCAGAAGAATATATCGCCATGCAGCGGGCACTTTTGGCAGGCAACCCGGACTGCGGCAACACCCGTTACAATCTGGCTGTGGGACTGCTGGCCCTGAAAAAGTATGACGAGGCGGAAAAAGAACTGCTGCAGGCAGTGGAAGACAGCCCTGGCATGTCCGAGGCATATGTGCAGCTCGGGGGACTCTGCTTCCGCCGGGGGGATCTGGACGGATGCCTGGCATACAACCGTCAGGCTGTGAAAATGAAACCCGGATTTTCCGAGGGATACGGCAATATCGGCTTTGTACATCTCCAGAGGGGCGAGGTTGAGGAGGCCATCAAAAATCTCAAAAAAGCCACGATGTTCAATTTCCGCTATATTCAGGCATTTGCCACACTGGGAAGCGCGTATCTGATGAACGGTATGCCTGATGAAAGCATAGAAAACAGCCTCAGGGCACTGGAACTGGCCCCGGATTTTGCAGTTGCACACAACAATCTGGCCATAGCCTATCTGGAAAAAGGGGAATATGCCAAAGCCGTAAAGCACTGCGACAGGGCATTGGAACTGGGATACGAAGTTGCTCCCAAAATTCTGGAAGACCTTGACAGACATCGTGAAAAATAATTCCGGCACACCGGACATTTCCTTTTTTCTGTATCACAGGGACAGACCTGTGCAGGAAGGGGATGAAAACTGGAAGCAGCAGATTCCCCTGAACAGGAATCATATTTCTGCCACCACAGAATCTTCCGTGTGCTTCGGAGATTATTTTCAGGCAGTGGAAAATTTTCTCCGGGCCGATCATTTTCAGGCAATGGTTCCTGCATTTTCCGAACGGCTCGGACCTGCCTTTTCCCCGGATGAAATCAGTGCAGTGCGCATCTGTCTGGAAAAACACGGGGAGTTTTATCATCCGGCCAGGATTGATGCTGATGGGCATGGTATTACGATACCCTTTGCGGTGAATGCGGCTGTGTCCGAAGCAGGAAAAGCCTGTATCGCGGGGGAATATGATCTGCTGAAACATTTTCCTTTTCCCTTTGTTCCCAAAGTGTGGAAACTCGGAAGCGGAACCTCCGCGTCCGGGATGAATTTTCCCATGTTCATGGGAGAATGGTTTGACGGATTTCACGAATTTCATATTTCTTCGGGACAGGATGAAATACAGCAGACAGTGGTATGGGCTCCGGAAGGCCGTTTTTTTCTGACACAGGAGCAGACCTGTGATCTCTACCGTGAGATCTCCAGAATTCTGACCCTTTGCTACAATATTGAGACCTTTGAGCATATATTTCCCTGGCATCATGCGTCCGGGGATTTTGTGGCAAAAATCGGAAACGGCCATGCCGATGTGAAACTGATCACAGTACGGCAGCATATCCCCATTGTCACCATTCGGCCTGAAGATGCCGATGAGGACGATCTGGTGTATGCCCTGCTTCTTTTTCTCATAAAACTTTCCTTTCACACCCGTGTGGATCGGAGAGAGGGAACCGGGGAACTGGTCTGGGCTGATGATTTGGCTGTTGCTCCGACACTTGAAGGTTTTTTTCAGGGACTGGGGCAGAAGGAGCCTCCTTTTTCAGACGAGCTTCCTCCATTTTTCCTGCACTATGTCCTGTCTCTTCCGGAAAAAGAGATACGGGAAACAGCCTTTGACATTGCCGGAGGGTATCCGGCACAGAGCCCGGAACTTCCTGTCATCAGAACAAATCTTGAAAGGCATGTGAAAATCCTGTATCAGACCCTGCATGAGGGAAAACTGCTGTAAAAACCCTGTGTCAGGCCATGTATGAAGGGAAATTGAGTCAAAATATGCTTTTTTATTGACATTGGCCGCATTTGATTCTATAAGGACTTTCTTATATATAATTTCCGGAGAAATACAAATTACATTTATCTGCTGAATGTAATTTTTTGTTATAGCGGGTTCAGGTTTGGAATCTGTTCCTGCACAGCGGGAAATTTTTCCTGCTGAAATGGTTTGTTTTTACAGTCATATAGTCAGGATGGTTAATTCACAAATTGAAGACGGAGGTAAAATCAATGAAGCATGCTACCCCTTTGTTGGATCAGCTTGAATCCGGCCCGTGGCCGAGTTTTGTTTCCGATTTGAAACAGCAGGCTGAAAAGAGGGCAAAGAACGCAGAGAAAATTGAGTTTCAGATTCCCCGGGATACAGTGGAAGATCTGCTGGGAATTCTTGAGCTTTCTTTCGCAGATGGAACAACACACTGGAAACACGGCGGTATCGTGGGTGTTTTTGGCTACGGCGGCGGAGTTATCGGAAGATACTGCGATCAGCCTGAAAAATTCCCGGGTGTTGCCCATTTCCATACCATGCGTGTATCCCAGCCCGGCGGCAAATTTTACACAGCCGAATATCTGAAACAGCTTTGTGATCTGTGGGATCTGCGCGGCAGCGGTATCACCAATATGCATGGTTCCACCGGTGACATTATTTTCCTGGGAACCACCACACCGCAGTTGGAGGAAGTTTTTTATGAACTGACCCACACCTTTAATCAGGATCTGGGCGGCTCCGGTTCCAACCTGCGTACCCCGTCAGACTGTATCGGACAGGCCCGGTGTGAATATGCCTGCTACGACACACAGGCCCTGTGCTATGATCTGACCAATGAATACCAGGATGAACTTCACCGTCCCGCGTTCCCCTACAAATTCAAGTTCAAATTTGACGGCTGTCCCAACTGCTGTGTGGCTTCCATTGCCCGTTCTGACCTTTCCTTCATCGGAACTTGGAAAGATGACATCAAAATTGATCAGGAAGCAGTTGCAGCTTATGTCGGCGGCGAATTTCCGCCCAACGCGGGAGCCCATGCCGGACGTGACTGGGGCAAATTTGACATTCAGAAGGAAGTTGTGGGTCTCTGCCCCACAGAGTGCATGAAATACGAAGGCGGCAAACTCTCGATCAACAACAGAGAATGTGTGCGCTGCATGCACTGCATCAACGTCATGCCCAGAGCCCTGCATATCGGCGATGAAAGAGGACTGTCCATGCTGGCCGGAGCCAAAGCCCCGATCCTTGACGGAGCCCAGATGGGATCTCTGATAGTTCCCTTTATTTCTGCCGAAGAACCCTATGATGAAATCAAACAGGTGATTGAAGGCGTTTGGGACTGGTGGATGGAAGAAGGCAAAAACCGTGAACGTCTGGGCGAACTGATGAAACGTCAGGGTCTGCAGAAGATGCTCGAAGTGCTTAACATCAAACCCGATGCACGCCACGTTGTGGAACCGCGTTCCAACCCCTACATCTTCTGGAAGGAAGACGAGGTTGAAGGCGGCTGGGAACGTGACATTACCGAATACCGGAAACATCATCAGAGATAAGGAGGAGAAAACACCATGGCATTTATTTCTTCAGGTTACGACCCGAAAGATCCGATGAAAGACCGGATCACTGATATCGGTCCGAGAAAATACGATGAGTTCTATCCTCCGGTCATTGCCAAAAACAAAGGGACATGGCTGTATCACGAGATTCTGGAACCCGGTGTTCTGGTGCATGTGGCTGAAAGCGGGGATGAAGTTTACACAGTACGCTGCGGCGGCGCCCGTCTCATGAGTACCAGTCTGATCCGTGAAATCTGTGAAATCGCTGAAAAGCACTGCAACGGCTACCTGCGCTTCACCACCAGAAACAATATTGAGTTCATGGTGGATAACAAATCCAAAGTGGACGCGCTGAAAAAGGATCTGGCAGGCCGCAAATTCGCAGGCGGAAGCTTTAAATTCCCCATTGGCGGAACCGGAGCCGGCATCACCAATATCGTTCACACCCAGGGATGGATTCACTGCCATACACCGGCCACAGATGCTTCCGGTACAGTAAAGGCAACAATGGATGCGGTTTTCTCTGATTTCCAGAACATGAGACTTCCCGCACCCCTGCGGATTTCCATGGCCTGCTGCCTGAACATGTGCGGCGCGGTTCACTGCTCCGACATCGCTATCCTCGGTTATCACCGCAAACCCCCGATGCTGGATCATGAATGGCTGGACAAAATGTGTGAAATTCCTCTGGCCATTGCAGCCTGCCCCACCGGAGCCATCAAACCCTCCAAAATGAGTCTGCCCAATGGCACAGAGGTAAAAAGTGTGGCAGTGAACAATGAACGCTGCATGTTCTGCGGCAACTGCTATACCATGTGTCCGTCCATGCCCCTTTCTGACAAAGAAGGTGACGGCATTGTTCTCATGGCAGGCGGCAAGGTTTCCAACCGCGTGAGCATGCCCAAGTTCTCCAAAGTGGTTGTGGGCTTTTTGCCCAATGACACACCGCGCTGGCCCGATATGACAGCAACCATCAAGAGAATGGTGGAAGCCTATGCGGCAGATGCCAGAAAATACGAACGGCTGGGTGAATGGGCCGAACGTATCGGATGGGAAAGATTCTTTGAGAAATGCGAAATTGAGTTTACGCATCATCTGATTGATGACTTCCGTGATCCGGCTTACTACACATGGCGTCAGTCCACACAGTTCAAGTTCTAATCTGATTTACCTGAACGTGGTCAGAAGCACATAATTTTCAGGGAATATCCTGCCACAGCAGGATATTCCCTGTATTTACGGAAAGAGGTTGAAAATGGAATACGAAGATGCCAAAAAACTGATCGTTGAAGAACTTACGAAAAAACTCAAATCCAAAAGCAAGTTCTATTTCAATGACCTGTCCAAAATTCTGGATATGAAACCCAGAGATGCCAAAAAGATCGTAAACAGACTGGTGGAAGAGAATGTGCTGGAGTACTGGTCCAGCGGAAGTACCAGTATGTACGGAATGCCCGGCACCGGCAAACAGGCAGCCGCGGAACACGAAGATTAATTTTGAAGGTTCCTGCTGATTTTATTCATCAGACCATGATTTTCCATATTATCTGATGTGCGGATTATGCTTTGATTTTCCCAGAATTCTGATTGCCGGTCTCCAGGGCGGGGCGGGAAAAACCACTCTTACAGTGGGCATCATCGCGGCATGGAGAAAATATGGCAAATCCATCGCAGCATTCAAAAAAGGTCCTGACTATATTGACGCGGGCTGGCTTGCCCTGGCGGCTGGTCGGCCCTGCTACAATCTGGACACCTTCCTGGTGGAAAAAAAAGATGTTCTCCGGTCCTTTCTCACCCATACCCGGCAAAATGATCTGGCTGTAATTGAAGGCAGCCGCGGACTGTATGACGGCATTGATATTGAGGGCAGTACCAGTTCTGCTGAACTTGCCAAACTTCTGGCAGTGCCTGTTATCCTTTGTGCGGACTGCACCAAAGCTACGCGCACCATGGCTGCGGTCATCTCCGGCTGTATTCATTTTGATCCGGATCTGAAAATCCAAGGAATTATTTTAAACCGTGTGGCCGGAATCCGGCATGAGCAGAATCTCCGCAGAAATATTGAGCATTACTGCGGAATCCCTGTGGTCGGATCAGTTCCGAAATTGGAATATCACCATTTTCCTGAACGTCATATGGGACTGGTTCCCACTCCGGAACATGTGCTGGCAGGAAATGCCGCAGATGCCGCCGCACAAATCGCTCTGCACTGTATTGATCTTGAGAAACTGGAAAAAATAGCGCAATCTGCTCCTGCGCATGTTTTCACTCCGGGAGACAGGGAAGAACTCTCAGATTCTGTTCAGAAAAAAAGATTCCCACCACCGGACAGACCCAAAATCGGCATTATCCGGGATTCAGCCTTTCAGTTTTATTATCCCGACAATATTGAGGCTTTGATCAGAGCAGGCGCGGAAACAGTTTTCATCCGGGCTACGGAAGACAGAAATGTTCCGCAGATAGACGGCCTGTACATTGGCGGAGGATTTCCTGAAACCCATGCAGAAATTCTGGCAAAAAATATTGGATTCAGGAATGAAATCCGGCAACTCGCGGAAGATGGACTTCCTGTGTATGCAGAATGCGGGGGACTGATGTATCTTGGTGAGGCACTGGTGACTGATGGAAAAACATATCCCATGACCGGTGTGGTGCCGGCTGTTTTCGGCATTTCTTCCAAACCCCAGGGGCTGGGATACACCATTGTGACAGTGGACAGGGAAAATCCCTGGTATCCGGTGGGAACAGAAATCAGAGGCCATGAATTCCGCTATTCCCGTGTGCTGGAATGGCGGGGATCAGACAGGGATATGGTTTTCCGACTGAAACGCGGCACAGGTTTTGCCAATCGCCGGGATGGTATTTCTTACAAAAATGTTTTTGCCACCTATACCCATATCCATGCCCTGGGCGTGCCTGCCTGGGCAGAAACAATGGTTGCCAGGGCAACTGCCTTCAAATCATCAAAAAGATAATCTATGAATTTTCCCAGAATTATTATCACTGCTCTGCGCGGAGGCGCAGGAAAAACCCTGCTTTCCATCGGTATGATCGCTGCATGGAAAGCGCAGGGACGCTCCATTGCACCCTTTAAAAAAGGGCCGGATTATATTGACGCGGGATGGCTGTCACTGGCTGCTGACCGGCCCTGTTACAATCTGGACACCTTTCTTATCAGACCTGAAGAAATTCTCAATTCCTTTCAGTCCCGGACACAGGCACTTGATATTGCTGTTATTGAGGGAAACCGGGGACTGTATGACTGCATCAGCATTGACGGAGACACCAGTACAGCCGAGCTTTCCAAACTGCTCAAAGCCCCTATGATACTCTGTCTGGACTGCACCAAAACCACACGCACCATGGCTGCCATTGTTTCAGGATGCTGCCGTTTTGATCCGGACGCGCAGATCAGCGGCGTGATTCTCAACCGGGTCGCAGGTTCCCGGCATGAAAGCAATCTCCGTAACAATATAGAGCATTACTGCGGCGTGCCGGTCATGGGTGCTTTGCCCAAACTCGATGAGCAGTCTTTTCCTGAACGCCATATGGGACTGGTTCCCAGCCATGAGCATCTGTGGGCAAAACAATCTGTTGCGGCAGCCGCAAAAATAGCGGAGCAGTATTTGGATCTGGACGGTCTGACCCGGATTGCGGAAAAAGCAGGGGCTGTTCCGCTCCCGTTTGCGGAATCCGGCAATCTGCCTGTTTCTTCCGGAGAAATCGCTCCCACCATCGGCATTATCCGGGATTCAGCTTTTCAGTTTTATTATCCGGAAAATCTGGAGGCTCTGGAAAAAGCCGGAGCGCAACTGCTTTTTTTCAGTCCTTTTACGCATACATCCGTCCCTGATGTGGATGCTCTTTACATCGGAGGAGGTTTTCCTGAAACCCATGCAAAGGAACTGGCTGATGCGCGGCAGTTCAGGGAAGAAATCCGTATGCTGGCTGAAAACGGTCTGCCCATCTATGCGGAATGCGGTGGCCTGATGTTTCTGGGGGACAGCCTGATTTTGGAAGAAAAAAATTATCCCATGTCCGGCGTGCTGCCCATAGTGTTCGGTCTGTCCACCAAACCGCAGGGACATGGATATACCATTGTTCAGGTAAGCCGGGACAATCCTTATTTTCAGACAGGAAGCCAAATCCGGGGACATGAATTCCATTATTCCCATGTGCTTGAATTTCAGGGAAAAACAGAAGACATGATTTTTTCCATGAAACGGGGTAAAGGCATAAGAGAAAAAAAAGACGGACTGTGTTATAAAAATGTTCTTGCCACCTATACCCATATCCACGCGCTGGGAACACCTGAATGGGCGCAATCTCTGGTGCACAATGGGCTTTCTTACAGAAAAACAAAAAAATAAGGCAGTCTTTTTTTCAAAGACCGCCTTTTGTTTCCCTTTCAGAAAGGAATTTTATTCTTTTTCTTTGCCGGGATGGCATTTGTTGCAGGAAGCCGGAGCAGAGGTGGTATTGTTTTTCTTGTTGAATTCCTTATGGCAGCCGATACAGTTGTCATGCACAGCATTGGCATGGTATTCCCGTTTCTGGGCAGGCTGCAGATCCTTTGCTTCCTTGCCTTTGATTTCTCCGGGTTTTTTATGACATTCAATGCATGCCTGAACCGCATCCCCTTCTTTCAGAGCCGCAAGGGGTTTTCCCTCTGCATCATGGTGGCATTCGCCACACCCGATCTTGTAATCCGCACTGTGTTTTTTGTGGGAAAACTCAACAATTGTCTTTGTGTGGGGATATTCGCCGTCCATTTTAATCATATCCTCGGCCTTTGTTCCCGCATAAAGCCCAGCTACTGCAAAAACCAGAGATACACCCACTGCCAGCATAACCATTGCCAACGATTTTCTTTTCATCTGAAAAATTCCTCCATTTCGGTTTGTTATACATCGGGGAGAAACATTTCTCCCAGCTCACGCTCGATTTTTATCAATTTCACACAATACTGTCAATGGAAAAACTCAGAAAATTTATGTTCAGGGTAAAAAAATTGACTGTGTGTGAGTCCTGCATAAGCATCGGATTTTCCTCTGTCTGAAAAGCTATTTCATCAATGGTTTTGATAATTTTTGAGGTTTATTCTCCGGATTTAGAAAAAAGTTTAAACCAGTTTATCAGTATCGCCTCATTGTCCAATTTATCTGACCGGACTGAAAAATATTGCTTATTATCTTATAACAAAATAAGGTCGTGAGTTAAATCCGTTGATCTGCCACTGACAAAGCGATTTGGTATAAGAATCTTTTCCGGTTTTCTAAAAAACCAAAATTGTATCAGTATATTCAAAAAATTCGGTTTTCCCTAAAAACCGGATTTTGCCTTGTGTCCGGCAACAGTTGAAACGTGAAATTTTTTGCTGTATATTTTAATGAAATATACCTATGAGTTACGCAGTTGAATTTTAACATACTGATTTTTATGGAAGCTATGTTGCACTGCACAAAACAGGTTCTTTAAAAATCAGGCACTTGAGAAACCAACTGCGTAACTCCTAATACCAATGAAAAGATGAAAAAGCAACCAATTCATTCGGAGGTATAATAAATGAAAGAAGTAACCTTCCATATATTTTGTGGTATAAAGTTTTCAAAAAAACAGAATATATTTTCATAAATTTATATGTATAATAAAATTTAAAAAATGTATTTTTTTACTTTACAATTGAACAAAAACTGTGTATAATTCCTTCATATATATACTGATCCAATTTTGGTTTTATCCGGCATACTTTTTGCCTTCAGACCGGATTGTGAAAAAATGACCGTTTTGATCCGGAAACTCAGCGGAAACAGGTTGGGAAAAGGATGTTTCCGCAGTTCAGCAATTTTCGTGCCAAAGAAAACCAAAATTGGATCAGTATAATATAATACCAATTCGCTATTGAATTTATACAATAAGGTGAGTTATTTCCTCTGTG
>CAZHPS010000208.1:0-11083 GCA_964534335.1 uncultured Desulfobacterales bacterium | reverse complement strand
GACACAGAGGAAATAATTCACCTTATTGTATAAATTCAATAGAGAATCGGTATAAGACCGGCTGATAATGTCATCCCTTTGGGGATTATAATTTGTTTTCTTTCAAATTTTTCTATAATAATGTCAATCTTTTCAGATTTTTTCACGACCCGGCGTCATGGGCAGATCAACGGATTTGACACATTATACCGATTCTCCATTGGTTTGATCCAATACTGTCAGTTTTTCCGCAGTTCTGTCTGTGCAAAAAACCGCTCCGCTTAATTTTTGCACTCCTCCGGATCAGTTCGAACGGGACTGCGGATTGTATCAACTCAATGGTGAATCGGTATTATTTCATATTTTTAGGCAGAAACACAGGAAAGGGGGTGAGAATCGCCTTAAAAGACAGGGCAATGCAGTGAAATTAGGAACCGGACTGCCGCAGAAGATAATGGCAGTTCTGCTGATGAATCCGGACGGAATCATTTTCAGAAAAACCGCGAATTCCTGGAAAAGCCTCTGGATTATCTGTTCTGTGTAATCGCAGCACATCCTGAATTACCGGAAAGCCGGAACAGAGCCTTCAAAGCACTCCGGCAATGGAATCCAGACTGCAAATCCAGTATGGCAAATTGCTTTGCAGAGCATACAAATGAAAGGAGCGTTTACTATGGAAGGAAAACACAAACATACGCATGAACACGGCCATGAACATGCCCATGAGCATGATCATGAACATACCCATGACGGGACAAAACATGCGCATAAACACGGGCATACACATGCTCACGAACATGCGCATGAACACGAACATGATCATGTTCACACAGGCTCGTCCAATGCGCATACACATGAACACAGCGGAGATCACGGGCCTCATAATCATGATCATACGGATCATGCAAAGGAACCGCACAGGCATAAGCACTGAAAGACATCCGGAGTGCCGGACCGCAGGTTTGGCACTCCTTGACAAAAGTCTCTGATACCGATTCGCCATTGACTTTATGCAATCAGATTTGACAACTTTTGAAAAGTTGTCAAATCTTAAACAGGTAAGGATTGTATCAAATTAATGGAGAACCGGTATGATATACCGATACTTAAAATATTTTGGTAATTCTGCCGGGCGGATTTTAACCGCAGAGTAACACAGAGTTTCCGCAGAGTGACACAGAGTTTTTCTGTGCGGAATTCAGATATGAATCTGAACCTCTGCAAATGTTTCAAGTAATGGTATCTGCTGAAAATGAAAAAACAGAATAAAACCGGGAGTCTTATATGAGTTGTTATCTTACCGGCACAACAGCAAAATATCATCAGCAGGTCAGGCGCAGACAGATATTTTTTCTCTGCCTGCTTGCCCTGACATTTCTGCTGGGCATTTATGCTGTTTCCAAAGGCACATATCAGTTGTCACTGATTCATGTGGTTCAGAGCATTACCGGCAATGCCGAAGGCAATTCCCATCTGGTGGTCTGGAATATCCGTATGCCCCGGATTGCGGCAGCGGTTGTGGCAGGCTGGGGACTTGCGCTTTCCGGGCTTCTGATGCAGTCTCTGCTCAGAAATCCGCTCGCATCCTCCACAACTCTGGGAATCAGTCAGGGAGCTGCTTTTGGCGCGGTTGTCAGCATTATTCTGTTCCATTCCGGCACAGTATATTTGACCACGCTTTTTGCTGCTTTCGGGGCAATGGGAACAGCATGGGTGATTCTGCTTTTGGCAAAACTGAAAAAACTGTCTCCTGAAGCAATTATTCTGGCAGGAGTTGCATTGTCCTCCCTGTTTCATTCCGGCACAGTTCTGGTTCAGTATTTTGCCACAGAAACCCAAATTGCCTCAGCTTTGTTTTGGACATTCGGAGATGTGGCACGTTCCACCTGGAAGGAAATCGGCATCATAAGTCTGTTTATTGCCGGGGCTTCAGTATGGATCAGTTTTCACCGGTGGAATCTGAACGCTTTGTTATCCGGTGAAGAAACTGCCAAAGGGCTTGGCGTGTCTGTTGAATCGCTCCGGGTGCAGGGCATGATTATTGCTGCTCTGCTTGCTGCTGTTATCACTGCATTTCACGGCGTGATAGCCTTTCTGGGACTGCTTGCCCCCCATATTGCCAAACGGATTGTCGGCGCGGATCACCGCTTTCTGATTCCCTTTTCCTGCATTGTCGGCGCGGCCCTGCTGCTTCTGGCAGATACAACAGGAAGAGTGCTGATTGGATCGGGAAATCTGCCGGTCGGTGTTCTGACATCGTTTATGGGCGCGCCCCTGTTTTTATATCTGCTGATGAGAGGTGTCAAACGATGATGCTGTCCGTGTCAGGCATTGAATTTTCATACAACAGCCATCCGGTGGTGAAGGATATTGCTTTTCATCTGGACAAAGGCATGGTAGTGGGTATCCTGGGCGTGAATGGAGCGGGAAAATCCACGCTTCTGAAATGCCTCAACAAAGTGCTGACACCCCAGAAAGGCTCGGTACTCCTGAATCAGGAAGAAATTCTTGCAATGAAAGGCACAGAGATTGCCAAACGCATGGCATACATGCCCCAGAAATATTTTGGAGACTCGCTCAGCGTGTTTGATGCGGTTCTGCTGGGACGCAAACCCCATATCCGATGGGCAGCAGGCCCAGGTGATTTTCAGATGGTGGAAAATATTCTGAAATCCATGAATCTGGACTCTTTTGCCCTGCGGCCGGTCAATTCTTTAAGCGGCGGTGAAATGCAGAAAGTGGTGATAGCCCGTGCGCTGGCACAGGAACCGAAAGTTCTGCTTCTGGATGAACCCACCAGCAATCTGGACATCAAAAATCAGTTTGAAGTCATGGCAATGATCCGCAGAATAGTGAAAGAACAGGAACTTTCCGCAGTGGTTTCCATCCATGATCTCAACCTTGCCTTCCGTTTTGCAGATATGTTTCTGATGATGAAACATCACAGTGTATTCAGTTTTGTTCATAAAAATGAGGTCAGACCGGAAATGATCCGGGAAGTTTACAATATGGAAGTGTCCATTGCAGAGATACAGGGACATCATGTGGTTGTTCCGTTATAGCTTTGTCTGCTTCCGTTCCGGCTTTTCCGGCATGGGAGAGGGAAGAGATATTTCCAATTTTCTTAATATTCTGGGAGGTAACATGAACGCTGGTACATTGTTTGCAGGTCTGCTCTTCGGTTCCATTGGTATGGCATATATGGTCTACGGAAAAAAACAGCAGAAATTCATAATCATCCTGTCCGGACTGGGTTTGTGCATAATTCCGTACTTTGTTTCAAATCTTCTGTTTTTATATCTTATAGGTACTGCTGTTACCGCTCTGCCCTTTATTTTCAGAAAATGATTTGGTGAAAACCGGAATCCGGCAATTCCAGTCAGAGCGGAGACACAAAAGTTCTTTTTGCCGGAATTTTTTTATATCAGAGTTTCAGCGGAGCAGAAAAATGAAAAAAATTGTCATATGCTGTCTGATTCTTATGGGCATTGCAGGTGGTGCAGTGGCTCAACAGATTTATATTAAAGATATGGCAGGCAGAAATGTCACAGTGCCTTATGATCCGGCAAAAATCATCTGCCTCGGCCCCGGGACCCTGCGTCTGATTGTGTATCTGAATGCACAGGACAAAGTGGCAGGCGTGGAAGATATGGAAAAACGCAATCCGGCTGGACGTCCCTACTGGCTGGCAAATCTGCACCTTGCCGGCCTTCCCCGGATTGGGCCGGGCGGGCCTGCAAGTATCAACAAAAAACCGGATTTGGAAGCTGTGCTGAATGTCAATCCGGATCTGATTTTTATGACACAGACAGATATTTCCATCGCAGATCAGGTGCAGGAACAGTTGCATATTCCCATTGTCATTCTCAGTTACGGCGCGTTTGGAACGTTTGATGAGCAGATTTACGAATCCCTTAAACTTGCCGGTAAAATTCTCAACCGTGAAAAACGGGCTGAAGACGTGATTGCCTTTATCGAATCTGCCAGAAAGGAACTTGAGGCAAAAACCAAAGACCTTCCGGATACGGAAAAGCCGGATATATTTGTGGGGGGCATTGGTATGCGCGGGGCACAGAGTATAGAAAGTTCTGAGAAAAACTATATTCCCCTCAAATGGGCAAATGCGAAAAATATTGCTGAAAAGATTGCCCCGACCGAAGGCAGCCATGTTTTTATGGACAAAGAAAAACTGCTGGTTTTAAACCCTGATGTGATTTTCATTGACGGGGGCGGCCTGAAACTCATTGAACAGGATATTGCCAGAAAGCCTGAATATTACAAAGCATTGAAAGCATTTCAGAAGAAACGGGTTTATACCCTGCTGCCCTTCAATTCTTATTCCACCAATGCGGAAACCGCACTTGCCGATGCCTATGCCATTGCCAGGATTTTGTATCCCAAAGTCTTTGCCGATACTGATCCGGAAAAAAAGGCAGATGAGATTTACACTTTTATGGTGGGAAAGCCCGTGTATGCGGAAATGAAAAAAGATTTTGGAAAAATCGGAGCAGTGTTTGAAATGCGGTAAAAACGGAAGTATACCGGTTCTCCATTGGTTTAATCCGGAGGAGTGCAAAAATTAAGCAAAGCGTTTTTTTGCACAGATGGAACATCTGAAAAACTGACAATACTGTATTAAATCAATGGCTATACCATTACTTGAAACATTTGCAGAGGTTCAGATTCAGATCTGAATTCCGCACAGAAAAACTCTGTGTGACTCTGCGGAAACTCTGTGTGACTCTGCGGTTAAAATATGCCCGGCAGAAGTATAAAAATGTTTTAAGTATCGGTATAATTGCTATTACCGGAGGACGACCGGAATACAGACGGTAACGAAGTCCTTCCCAGATATTTTTCCATCAGATTTGCAAAAAGTGAAAGGGGAATGGTGAGCATCAGGTAGATTCCTGCCACTGTGAACCAGAGTTCAAAGGTGAGCCATGTTTCGGAAATAATAGCCTGTGCCTGCATGGTAAGATCATAAATGGCAATAGTGCTGACCAAAGCAGAATCCTTGATCAGGGAAACAGCCTGACCGGTCAAAGGCGGCAGAATCCGGGGGATGGCCTGGGGAAGGATAATATGACGGTAGGTGGAAGCAGTGTTCATTCCCAGACTTCTGGCAGCTTCCCACTGCCCCTGGTGAATGGAGACAATCCCGGCCCGGAAGATTTCAGAAGCATATGCTCCTTCAAAAAGGCTCAAAGCCAGCACAGCAGATGCAAAACGGCTGATATCCAGAATCGGCCCCATAACAAAATAAATAAAAAAAAGCTGCACCAGCAATGGTGTATTGCGGATCATTTCCATATAGAGACGGGCAGTGATTCTGCCAAGCAAGGAAGGGGAAAGCCGCAGAAATGCAGTGGAAAGTCCAAAAATACAGGCCAGCACCAGACTGAGAACAGTAATCTGCAGAGTAACCTGCAGTCCCTCAAGAAGCGGCCCTTTGATGAACTGGCCTGCCTCAAAGGAAAAAATATACCGGGGAATCCGGTACCACTGCCAGTTGTATCCCTGTTTTTCAGCACCGCTGATCACAAACCAGATTATCCCGCCAATAACGAGACAGAATGCTGCGATATCCGCAAAAGGAAAGGTTTTCATGCGATGAGGCTGCGCGGAATGCTGCGGATGGGAATCCGGAAAAGTCATTCTTCCTGCCTGAAATTCAATACCGTGAGCAGGATCGGGTTTCTGCAAGAATGCTCTGAATTTTATCCAGAATTTTGCACACCGCTATACACTTGGGAAACCGTTCTTCTCTTTCCTTGCAGTCTTTGCACGGGCTTTTGATGAGATTGCCCACTTCAAAATCGAATTTGAATTTGTAGAATGTCATACTTTGTTTCCTGATCTGAAAAAAATCAGATTTTTCAATGTTTTTTGTGTTATACCGATTCGCCATTGGTTTGATCCAATAATGTCAGTTTTTCCGCTGTTTCGTCTGTGCAAAAAACCGCTCCGCTTAATTTTTGCACTCCTCCGGATCAGGTGCTGATTATATAGGCTTTAAGAAAATAATTTTGGGGTTTCCTGTAAGTTGGGTGAGGAACGAACCTAAACATCTTGAAATTGTTGGGGTTCGTTCCTCACCCCAACCTACTCCAAAATAATTATCTTAAAAGCTGTATAAAGTCAATGGCGAATCAGTATTATACCAATCCACCATTGACTTTAGGTGATTTCTGAAAATAAAAATACCAGTTCAGTCATCTGAAAAATTTGACAACTTTTGGAAAGTTGTCAAATCTGCGCTATGTTCTTTCCCGTAAATCGCCTAATGTAGCGGTATGCCGATAGGCACATCCGAGTTAGCTTTATTTAACTTACCAAACCTGATATCGTTTTTCCGCAAAGAAGCAAAAAATTTACCGCTGATTCAGATTCTTCTTTTTCAATATCATACTTGAGACCGGAGAATGGGTCAACATCAGATTCATGCACAATTTTATTTCTCCTGTCGCAAATTCCCTTCAAAGTTGTTTTTACTGTATCTTCATTCATGGACATAAGTGAAGAAATTTTCTGCCATTTATGTGTTTCACTCCATATGTAACTCAGTCCATCGGCTATTTTGGACGGATCCTGATACGCAACTGTTTTCAGCTTTTTAAACATCTCCTGTTCGAAAAGAAATTCTTTTGGCGGTATAGTGGTTGATAAAATTTTTTGATATAAATCCAAAGAAATATTTTCAGATAAATATTTTTGAGTAGGCTGACGACGCCCAATAAATATTTCTACCATGCCTATTCTGACGAGATCATGGATCAGTTTATCAAATGCACTGACAGAATAGACAATCTGTGATCTGAGTATATCTTTGAAGGACATTGGAACTGTCAATGTTTTGGTTACATAATCATATAAATCTGAAAGCATTTTTGTTTCTTCAATACTTCTTTCAAATTGTGATAATGCTCTATACATTGTCAATCAATCCGATCAGTTTATCAGCAAGTTGGCTGAATTCTTCTTCAAAGAAATTCCTTTTATCAATCAGGTTTTCCAATATTGCACCTCTGTCTTCAATATCTTCATTGCTTAATGCAAATATTGGAACACCGGCATTATATGCTTTAGGCAATAATCCATGAAAATCAGAAATTTCTTTCAGACAAAAACCGTTTTGAATCAGTTCGTCACCATATATATCAGAATGTAACGTCATTCCAAATTTTGAAATTTCAGTAAAAAAAGTATTTTTTATTATCTGCTTAATTTCTGCAATATTGTCTCGATACGGTTTGGCAGCCCGTCCGTTTCTGATGTTAAACCGCTGGATGATACTGCCTAAAAATTTTGGAGTGTACCCCGGAAGGGGGTAAACTGAATCCGCGAATATCGGGCTCATATCTCCTGCCCATTTAACCCATCTTGGCAGAATATTCCGAAGAGTTTCAATTGCCATTATTGAAAATGGATCAGGATTTGCAGGTATTATGAAAGCATGGGAAGAAATAAACAAATTTTGATTTATTGCACTTAAACTTGGATTCATATCAATCATGGTAATATCAATCGAATATTTCTCCTCAGTTTTTCTAAGTAATTCAGAAAAAGCCCCCGGCAGATTTTGAAGCGTAGTAATCGCATTATTGGATGTTTGAGCAAATGTTAATGCAGCATCATATTCAGACAGAGTTGCATGCCCTGCTATCAAAAAGAGGGAAGGTGCTTTTGGGGGTGAATAACAGTTTACTGCCTCAATCGGTGAAGGCTTTCCCTCAAATGCAACTTTTACACCGTCCTTAATATTTTGAAATTTCGTTGAATCATCGAAATAATATTTTTCAAAATCATCTCCCAATATCAGACTGGTCAGATTGCATTGCGGATCTGCATCTGCAATTAACACCTTTTTATTTTTTTGGGAAAGCATCCAGCCTATATTATAAACAGATGTTGTTTTGCTAACCCCCCCCTTATGATTAAACATCGAGATTCGCTTACTCATAGCTAACTCCCTTTATGCTGATACTTCATTTCATCAAGTATACCATTACTTGAAACATTTGCAGAGATTCAGATCTGAATTCCGTACAGAAAAACTCTGTGTGACTCTGCGGTTAAAATCTGCCCGGCAGAATTACCAAAATGTTTTAAGTATCGGTATATGTTTCATACCAAATCGCCATTGAAAACATACAATAAAACCATATTTTCCTGTTTGATTACAATGGATTTATTTTTTTCAAAAGCATATTTTCAACGGTGATTTGGTATCAGATTAAACTGCCGATAATGAATATCTGTCAGGTATCTCTTTTTCATCATGAGAAAAATTTTCCTAAAAGAAGAAATACAGAGCCAGAAAAAATATCACTGCAAACATGACCATCAGACGGTACTGTATCATACCCAGATGCAGATCTGCAAGAATTTTCCCGCCTTCCACAGTTCCCCGTCCCAGCCCATCCACACCGCCATCAATGATTTTGTTGTCATTATTCATGCAGGAGACAGAAATGCCTTTGTAAATGACGGTATCCAGAAACCATCTCCAAAAATGATCCATATACCAGCGGTTGGCAAACAAATCCCGCAGGGGTTCCACCTTTTCGACAAAACCAATCTGAGACGAGCCTCGGCGTCCGAATTCGAGCCATGCCAGCAATACCGCTCCGAAAGCCAGACTCAGAGCAGCAACCGGCAGCCAGGTGTGGTGTTCTCCAATGTGATGGTTGCCGTATGTGAGGAAATGCTCCAAAGAAAGATCGGAAAATCCCAGAATCACGGTAATTGTGGCAAGGATAATCAGCGGAATGCCCATGAACCAGTATCCGTGTTCCTCATGTTTTTCATGTGATTCATGGTGAGCGGAATGTGTGTCTTTTTTCGGAAACAGGATAATGAAAATCAGCCGGAAGGTATAATAAGTTGTCAGAAAAGCTCCGATCAGCCCGGCTGTCACCCAGATGGGATTATTCAGTTCCGCAAGAACGCCCAGAATGGCCTCTTTGCTGAAAAAACCGGAAAAAGGCGGCAGACCGCAGAGCGCGGCGGCCGCGATGGTCATGCAAATCATTGGCGTTTTCAGGCTCCGTCCGCCCTGTTTACCAATCTCAAACATATCATTGCTGTGAAATGCGTGAATAAAAACGCCGGAGCAGAGAAAGAGCAAAGCCTTGAATCCCGCGTGGGTGGTCAGGTGGAAAACGCCTGCAAAATAACCTCCTGCTGCCAGTCCCATAATCATGAAACCAAGCTGGCTGATGGTGGAATATGCCCAGACCTGTTTGATGTCACGGGCAACCATTGCCATTGTGGAGGCCAGGAGCATACTGATCGTGCCGATACAAAGGCAGATCGTCATGGCCGTCGGGGAAAGGCTGAAAAAAGGGAAAAGCCGGGCAAAAAGATATACACCGGCAGCAACCATTGTGGCAGAATGAAGCAAAGCACTGACCGGAGTGGGGCCTTCCATCGCGTCCGGCAGCCAGGTCAGCAAAGGAAACTGCGCGCTTTTTCCGATAATGCCGCCAAAAATCAGCAAAGCGGAAAGCGTAATCAGCGCAGGAGACATATGATTTTTCACTTCCGGGCTGTTCATATCCTGCACATTCAGATTACCCATATGGATCAGCACAATGAGCAGTCCCAGCAGAAAAGCTACATCTCCGAGCCGGGTCATGACAAAGGCTTTTTTCCCTGCTTCACTTGCGCTGAATTTTTCAAACCAGAACCCGATAAGCAGGTAAGAGGCCAGTCCCACCAGTTCCCAGAACACATAGAGTTGCAGCAGGGTTGGCGAGAGCGTCAGGCTGATCATTGCCCATGCAAACAGGGACATACACGCGTAATAACGGGAAAATCCCGGATCGCCCGCCATGTATGCAAGGGAATAGATCTGCACCAGAAAACAGATCAGCACAACAATGTTCAGCATGAGCAGGCTGACCGGATCCAGCAGCACGCCGATGGGAATGGAAATATAGCCGGAAGCCATCCATTCCACTGTATATTGAATGGGTTCCGGCATTTCCCAGTGCCGGATCAGGAGAAACACTGCACTCAGCAGCGAAACAGAAATTGTCCCGATGGAAATCTGTGCGGACAGTTTCGCTCTGTTCCGGGTAAAAATCATAATAACGCCAAAGGAAACCAATGGCAGAAGCGCGGCCGCAGCCGCTGCTCCGGTGGAAATAGCAAATGTGTCAGAAAATGTCATATGCAATGCTCCATTGTAAAGGAAAAAAGTTCTTTTGTTTACAATTGCGGTTTCGGCTATTCCTTGCAGACTTTATTTGAGATTCGGGCTGCCCGCCTTTTGGGTAGCACTGTTTTCTGTGCTACTTCAATCAGAGATAGAAGTGCATTATTTACCGATTCTTCGTTGGGGAATACTTCCGTCACTTCCGGTCTGATAACAACAATATTGGATGATTTACGCATACGTGCAGAATATTTGCCGCGCACAAATCTGCCGGGAAAATCTGAGAGTTTGTACTCATCACGCAATTCGTCTTTATCCGTCTCTTTAACCTTCTTCATATATTTTTCGTTCTCCTTTGCCTGCAATCCTGGCGCTGATGATCCGAATTGTATCCTCTTCTTCTGTGTGAGCAACCACTATCAACCGTCCTTTTTCAGAAATACCAAATGTCACATACCGATTTTCATTTTCAGAATGATCCGGGTCAGCACCGGTTGCCGCCATCGGATCTTTCATTGCTGTTGCCGCTTCCTGAAAAGATACTTTGTGTTTTCGAAGATTTGATCCAGCTTTTTTTGTATCCCATTCAAATTTCATGTCTGTAATTTGTTTGATTTGTTAAAAATTAATTTCTGTTATCCGTTTATAATGTTTTTCCAGAGCAAGGTAATTTTCAAACAGCATCATCCATTCCATAATATCTCCGTCATCTCCCAGTTTTCCGCTCTGAAATTCATCCCATGCAGTTCTGCTGTTTTTTCCAAAACGGTTTTCAAAAGGTATAAGTTCTGCTTTTATTCTGTTCATTTGCAGTGCATATTTGTCGGCTTCAATCACTGCCAGTTTTTTGAGTGTTTCCTGAACAAGAGAGATGCCGACTATATCTGCTAAGTAAGGTTCCATATATTTTGTGGTATAAAGTTCTCATGAAAACAGGATAAC
>CAZHPS010000207.1:5975-11177 GCA_964534335.1 uncultured Desulfobacterales bacterium | reverse complement strand
TGTGACTCTGCGGTTAAAATCCGCCCGGCAGAATTACCAAAATGTTTTAAGTATCTGTATATATACAGAAACAGATTCTTATAATCCGACTCCCGTAAAGGAAATCAACTCTTCTCTGCCATTTTCAGTATCCTCCTCCGTTTCCGCCCTGCCCATAAGAGTTTTTGAACTCTTTTTGGGCAAAAGGCGGTTTGCGTCCCACCAGGGATTCCAGAAGAATCAGTTCCGCATCCGTGTGATTGATCATGGGAGCATGGCCGATGATTTTCTGCGTATCGCCCGATGCATAAATATATCTCGGATATTCATGGTGTCTGGCAACAATATGTTCGCCCTGATCCGGTTTGTTTACCGGATACACATCAAACACACCGTAACAGGTGCAGATATAGGTGCGTTCAGGTTCAACCTCCGTATACATGCCAGACCCCCGGATTCCAGCGATGACAGTAGGCGTTTCAATGCGTTTGTCCCCTTTTCCGAACACGGCCAGCATTTTTCCCCGAACCACACGCAGGAGATCAGACACCTGCTCTTTCAAATCACCTGAAGATGAATTGATTTCCACATGCGTATTCTCCCGTAACAGATACGCGTCCTGTCCCACAACAAAAATCGCACGGCTTTCAGGCGGCCCGGTTGTCACTCTGTCGCCGGGTTTTACCAATGCTCCGGGCTGAGCGGGAAGGCCGTTGATCCTGACATCCCCTTTTATTTCATTCAGTCCCTGGGGAAAATCCTTACTCCCCATTGCCAGCGCATTGCGAATCAGACAGATCGGATCTGTCAGGCCCAGCATACCGAAAACAGGAAGGCTGCGGATAAAGGAACGGCGGTCAGTTATATGAAGGGACATATGATTCTCCTCTTTTGCAACTGATGATTTTTTTCCTGTCATAAATAAGTCAGCATAAATTTTCGGGCATAAAATTTTCAGAAAAACCGGATTTTTTGGAAAAATCCGGTTTTTTGAATACACGAAAACTTTTGTTTGTCTACTTATAAAGTTTTCAGAAAAATCCGGTTTTCCGGAAAAACCGGATTTTCATTGAAGATTTCCGCGTGAAAGAGACAATATAAATGAACTTTGGGAAAAGGCAAGAATTTTGTACAGACTTTCTGCCATAATGCTTGCCAAATGATACAATCCGGTTTAAAAATATCTGCTGATTTGAAAAACTGCTGCTTTGTGAACTTTGTTCTGATGGGTAACTGCTGCTGATTTTGTGTTCTTTGCGGCTGAATAAACAGGATAAAATCAAAACAGGCAGCAGGCAAATCCTGAAAACAGTTTCAGGACAGCAGCCCCACAGACCTGTCAGAACGCAGGGGAGTGGGTCAAATCTGTTGATTCGGGTCTGACACACGGACGGGAAAAATCTGCAAAGATTGAAATTGTTACAGAAAAAGTTGAAAAACAAACCGGAATCCAGGAAGGGATGACATTATCAGCCGGTTTGACCCACTATAAAACACAGCAGGGAGAATAAAATGTCTGTCACCGTAAACCGCAGTGAGGAAATTTACCGGGGCCGGGTTTTTCATATGATCCGGGAGAATATCACACTGGACAATGGCGTAACCGTGAATATTGACTCTATCCGCCATCCAGGTGCATCTGCCATTGTGCCTGTGCAAAGCAGCGGAAATCTGATTCTGATCCGCCAGTACCGGCATTCTGTGCGCGGTTATATATGGGAAATTCCTGCGGGAACCCTGAGTCCGGGTGAGGATCCTTTGGCATGTGCGAAAAGGGAACTGGCTGAGGAAACCGGATTTTCCGCACAAACATGGGAAAAACTGGGGGAGATTGTTCCTGTTCCGGGTTATTCGGATGAGCGGATTCATATTTTCAAAGCAGAAGACCTGCTCCCGGCTGTGCAGAACCCGGACGAGGATGAGGTGCTGGATGTGCATGAAATTGCTCTGGAAGAAGTGCTCCGTATGGCAGGGGAAGGGGAGATTCAGGACAGCAAAACGCTTTCTGCTTTGTTTATGGCTCTGAAGCAGATGAAGCGTATCACATAAATGATCTTAGGTGATTTCCTCAAAAGAATATCCCGCCAAAGCAGCACAGGCTTCCGGCCTGTGCCCTGTGCCTGTGAACTGAACCGGGATATTTATTTTCAGAAATCACCTTAAAGGCCCGTATCATGGCCAGCTAAAGACAATCTCAGCGGTTCGGTGGGGTGGATCGATAGCAGAACCCCACCGAATCCGCTGGAGCGCCGGGTTATATTTTTCATTTTTTATGCAATTCTCTGATGTTTGTGTCGTCCTTATTGCTTTTACCGATATTACATACATGACAAAGTGTCTGAAAGTTATCAAGTTCATCTTTTCCGCCTTTTGAGCGGGGAATGATATGATCGACATGCAAAATAACATCGTTGTCAGCACTTCTGCCGCATGAAACACATTTCCAATTGTCTCTTTGAAAAACCTGCCATCTCATCGCCGGCATTACTTTTATATTTTGCCCTGCCAATTCTCTGATTTTTAACAATTCATCTCCTGACAGCCGGTTTGAGTTTTTTTCCTGTTCTCCCTTTACTTCTTCTTTTTCATATTCTCTAATCAGCCAATTATTCAATTTTTCTATTAATTGCTCAAATCGGATTTCTTCACCTTTTGAAATTTGGATATATGAATCATAAACAGGGTAAAACCATATAAATCCATTGATAAGGTTATCTAAAGAATAAATATGATCTCCAAAACTTACCGGATAAGGAAATGTATAGGAAACAAAAAACTGGGTATTATAAAAATTATTTTTGATTATGAAATTGTAATGTTCTTTATAGGATGAAACTGGTTTACAGGAATCGCCCCATAAAACAGTAGGTTTCATGTAGCTGTCATGGCAAAGTCTGTTTATCAGAGGCTCATATTCTATGTTAAACTCAAAATATTTTTTATACGAATCATCAGTCAAACCTCTTACTCCCCAATTTTCAAGTAACAGGTACATTCCATCTATGCCAAGCCTAAATCCAAAGCGCACAGGGATAATCTGAACTGATTTATTATCTTTTCTTTTAAGACCATTCCATTTAGGTTTTTTTGATCTTTTACCGTTTAAGCCGATATAAGCTTCTTCATATAATATTTTCAAATCATTATCACGTTTTGTCCTGAAATGCGGATAGTAAGATATTATTGAATCTTCATAAACATCTGCCCCATATATCTTATAAATTTCAGATATTGTTTGATTGAAAACGCTATTAAGACGGGGTAATATTGAAAATCTTATAGCATCAGCTCTGAGTCTGGGGTCATCAACCTGAAACAAATTCTTATCGTTTTCATCAAAACTAATATCTTTCAATGAGTTCCATATCTCATTCATGTTTGACCTTGCTCTTAATTATTGAAAAATATAACGCTAAGCTAACTGGCGCAAAAGGATGGAGGGATTGCAGCGACCGGAATCCTTATTACGTCCGAGTTCAGCACCGGGTTATCTTTTTCTTTTAGTATTATTCCACCAGTCTTTATATGCCTCTAAATCAGTGCCCAAATCCGGTGCCCCCAAAATCTGGTAAGATGTAATTATTATTTGGGTATCATTTTCAGAAACAGATTCAATAAGACCATTAGCAATATTTTCGTAATCACGAGCTTTTATATCTTTATTGGCTGCAATTTCTTTTAATTTCTGAAGAATAATTTCCGAACCAGTTGTTTTGTCTAACACCATTAATGTTTTTGCTGTTTCAGTATATATCTCAGTTATATGAAAATCATCTATATATTTCAACTCTTGAAATTTCGCAGTTATCACAGGTACAAGTGATGGATCACCAATTTCCCTGACAACTTTCATTAAATTGATATATTGATTACTGTGACTCATGGTGTTAAAGTTAAAACTTTCTATTAATGGAATAATTTCAGATGATATTTCCCTGCCTTTTTCAATAAGCCTTTTCTGTGCAGTCAAAGTAAGACTTGCTGAATAGTCCAGTTTACTTAATAATCTTTTTGCAGAATTGAAAGTTACGAATGAATAAATAGTCGCAGAAAGAGTTATGAATATAATTAACCATTGAAAATATATAAATATATTTTGCAGCGTTTTTCTATCTCGGACAGAATACAGTTTTTTCTGACTTTTATAAACAGATATAAACCAATACGGAAGAACAACTGTTAAAAAAGGTAATAAAAGGCTTCCCATAGTGAAAAATGAAACAGCAATAAATAAGCAGATGATAAACAGACACGAAAACCCTGTAATAAAAAAGGGGATTGATATAGCAGTAAATTTCCCAATTATTTTCAGAATTATACTTATTAAGAACCATGCAATAAATACCGGTCTCAGAATTTTTAAAAACGGCAACAAAAAGTCCAATTGATAGTCAACACATACTCCACATGCATAGACTACACTTGGAAGTAGCATGCATGTTATGAGTATAAGAAATATTTTTATTTTTTTTATCATTGAACAATCAATTCCAGAATAACTGCTTTGAACATTTTCTCATAAGATAATTATAACTGTCTGTTCTTAATAATATAAAAAAAGATAACAAATGATTATACATCAGATGCCGTCTAACGCATGACACTGACACCGTGAATTTTTTTATCATCAGATTTCCGAATCCCGTTTTTACGGATCATCCTGCAAATCTTTCCGTACATCCTGATTCTGAAATTAAGGAAGATAAAATAACTCCGCCTTATCTTTATATTTTTTTATCTTAATACATGATTTCAGCCATGTCAATATTTTTTTGCGGCAGGAATTTTTTCAGAGCATGAATATAGTGTTTAAGAAAATGTTTGTCAGAAAAAACCCTCAGGGTTTTCAGGCAGCAATCTTTATCTTAAAAACTATAGCATCTCCACTTTTTTTTAAATACTTCCCGCCATTTCCCGTGCATACAAAACTGAAAAATTCTCTGTGTTCTCTGTGAAATCCTCTGTGTCCTCTGTGGGAAAGGAAAAGTTGACAGTGGGTCAGATCGGTTGATAATGTCATCCCTTCCGGGATTCTGATTTGTTTTTGCAATTTTTTCTACAATAATGTCAATCCTTTCGGATTTTTTCCGGATCGGATTCATTGGAGAGACCAACAGATTTGACCCACTACCGAAAAATTTTACAGCATCTCCATTTTTTTTAAATATTTCCCGCCATTTCCCGTGCATACAAAACTGAAAAATTCTCTGTGTTCTCTGTGAA
>CAZHPS010000207.1:0-5875 GCA_964534335.1 uncultured Desulfobacterales bacterium | reverse complement strand
ATCCTCTGTGTCCTCTGTGGGAAAGGAAAAGTTTTACAGCATCCCCGCTTTTTTTAAAATACCTCCCGCCATTTCCCTTACCTGTGGATCAGAAGCGGACAGCATTTCCCCGGCCAGCGGAATATGGCGATCCGATTTCAGGCACGCAATCAGACGCAGCACCCGTATGTGCATCCGGCTGTCTCCGCCGGAGAGCAGCAGGCGCAGAGATTCATATTCTGAAAGCATTTTCAGGCCCCGGAGATCCGGAATATGGCCCAGACCTGCGGGCGCGGCCTCAATAATGGGAATAATGACTCTGCGCAGATCGGTTTCCAGCAGATTATCCAGAAATTCCACAGCACTGGATCGCAGATCCGTCCGTTCGCTCTGCAGGTTCCGGTATACATCGGAAATCTCCTGGGGCGGATATTTGAGTCCCAGAAGTCCGAATATCCTTTCCAGATTGTTATCCAGCCGCTTCTCCAGAGAGTGGATCAGATGCTCCCTTGCTTCACGCACATTCTGCACATTTTCCTGCTCTTCCCCATTTTCGGAAGATTGGGAAAAATGATAACCTGACACATTTTCTGCGGAGGCGGCGGGAACAGGCTCCCGGGAATTGCCGGGGTTTTGAAAAAAGGGCTCTTCGGCACTGGCCGGTGGCGGTTTATGAACATTACCTGCACCATCTCCGGAATTCTGAACCTGACTGTATAGCACGGTCAGCAGATCCAGATGCTCCCTGGCCTCTTCCAGTATGGTGCGGACAATGCGGCGGTCATCAAATTTCAGAAATGGGAACTGCACCCTCATACGGTTCATGGCCCGGATGACTTCACAGCGGATGGCCGGGTCAGTATGGCGGATGTTGAGACTCAGAATGTCTGCTGCCTTCTGCTTTCCCATCTGCCCCAGAATATCCGGAATCTGTATCCTGATATTCCGGTCTGCAAAGGGATTGTTGAGCCATTCTGCCAGTATATCCCCAATATCAGGCCCGAAATCCTTCAGCGCGTGTGCCGCTGCTTTCCGGTATGCCTCCTTTGCCAGAAATGGCATAATTACAGAAATGAAATCCTTTCTGCGGGTTTCCCCGGCTCCGCGGATAGCGGCTTTCACAACATCCGGGTCAGGATCATTGAGAAAAATATGCAGATGGGAATGAAAATCCGGAAGATTTGCAGCTCCAATAACGCGCGCACAGTTCATGCGGAGAAAGCGGACTTCCTCCTGATCCTGAACCCGGTACGCGGCACTCAGATTTTCTTTCAGTATGCCGCAGAGATCAAACATTGTTTTGAGTTTCTGATTTCCCCGGGTTTCCCAGGCCAGGCATAAAAGCGCGGCCCCCCGGATTCGGTAATCCCCATGCCGCAGATATTCCCGTATCATGGATTTCTCTTTTTCTCCGGGATTCCTGAACAGGTAATGAAGGGCCTCGGTTTTCACCCTCTGATCCGGATCATGCACAAGTTCCAGAGCCTCCTGTGTAAAATCCGGATGTTTGCAGAAACAGACATTGCGCAGCACTTCCCGGCGCACACAGGAATTCTCATGCCGGATGAGTTTCCGGTAACAGGGGACAAAGCGGGGATCCCGGATTTCCCGGATCATAATCAGGATTTCCACTATGCGGGATACATTGCCTTTTTCCAGAATTTCGCAGCATTCCCCTATGAGGCACGGATTCCTGAAATCCAGGGGCTTTTCCGTGTGCTGCGGATTTCCTGCCAGTTTCATGCGGAAGGAGCGGATATATTCCCGCCTTACCAGAACCACCATATACAGCCAGAGCCCAATGAGAAGAATCATCAGCAGGCTGACCTGACGTACCGGAAACTCCAGGGTTTCTGTAAGCAGGAGCAGCATCATACCGCCCAGACCTGTGGCAAAACTGTCGGCAAACACATCAATAAAGGATTTGGCCTGTTTTTTTATATCAGAGGGGACAGGCAGAATCAGCAGTTCTATTCCTGATTTGTTAAGGGAATTTTTCAGGGTTCCGTCACAGAGTTTGATAAAAATGGCTGTCCACAGCACAGGATGAATCAGCACCAGCACCGCTCCGGACAGAATAGCCAAAGGCAGAAAAAACAGGGACGCGCCCACGCCCAGCCCTGTCACCACCCTTCTGGTGGCAATGAGCTGAATAAAGAGAGAAGCAGCATTCAGGTTGGACAGCCAGAAGCCGAAAAAAGCGGCCAGCCGGTCACTGTCCTGTATCTGCGCGGAGGCAATCGCACTGAACTGGTATTCCACCATCCTGCCCGCAATCACACCAATACCCAGTATGCCTGCTGTGAGAAGCAGATGCCGGGAATTGCGGATGATATGAAAAGGGCTGTCTGCTGATTCCCGGATCTGTTTTTCCTGACGGAATTTCCGCAGCACATCATCTCTGCGGGAGGCAGTCTGAATGGTGCGTACAATGGGAATGCAGGCATAGAGAAACCCCGCGCAGATCCAGAGCAGATGAACGCTACCCAGATACTGGGCAGTGAAACGGGTCAGGTATCCCCCGAAAATTCCCCCGGCAATCGCGCCTGTTCCGATAAAACCGAACAGACGCCGGGCCTCTCTGGGATTGAAAATACTGTTTGCCAGAATCCAGAACTGTGATGATGATACCAAAGCAAAAATGGCTGTCCACACGTAAAAAATGAAAAGCACAGTGCCACCGGCTATATCTGTGCAGAGCAGTCCCCAGAAAAGAATCAGGGAAAATACAGCCATATAAAGGGTACGGCGGATCAGGTGACAGAGATCAAAATGTCTGATCTGCACAGAGTAGAATTTTGACATGCCTGCAGCGCAAAAGGCAACCAGAATGAAGACATAGGGCAGTCTTGCCGCACCAAACCGGGAAAGAAACAGTGCGCTGCACACAGGTTTGGCAATCATCAGCGAGGAGATGAGCAGAAAGATAAAGGAAAACATCAGTAAAGCCCGAATTTCCTCCCCTTCCCGTATGTCAAACACTTTTCTGAAAAAATTTCCAATGGGTTCCATCAGCACCTGTTTCCCAGTAAATTTTGGCAGGATAAGTAAGGTTCCACAAATTTTCAGGCATAAAATTTTCAGAAAAACCGGACTTTTGGGAAAAATCCGGTTTTCTGAATACACGAAAACTTTTGTTTGCCTGCTTAACATAACAGAATTATGTAAACGATTTTCTGTGGATTTGTCGAGAGTTTTTCAGAAAAAAATTTTAAGGTCAGGAAAATGTCACCGGATGCAGTGAAAACTTCCTTTCTGCCTTATGCAAAAAGCAGACCCCACATGCTGATTGCCCATAGTACTCTGCCAATCCTGAATCTGTGATCTGAAAAAACCGGATTTTTCCAAAAAATCCGGTTTTTCTGTACACTTCAGTGCATAAAACCAAAGTTGACAAAGCAATAGACGCGTGCAAGCTTTGCAGTCTGAATTTCTGCTTTGCTCTCAGGTGATTTCCAGAAAGGAATATCCCACAACGTAGCATATACCAGTACTTGAAACATTTGCAGAGGTTCAGATTCAGATCTGAATTCCGCACAGAAAAACTCTGTGTGACTCTGCGGAAACTCTGTGTGACTCTGCGGTTAAAATCCGCCCTGCAGAATTACCAAAATGTTTTAAGTATCGGTATAAGCTTCCAGCCTGTGCCTGAACTGAAATAGTATATTTATTTTCAGAAATCACCTCAGCAGATTCTCGGAAGCTGCTCACCTGTCAGCATGTCCACCATCCGGGTTCCTCCGATACGGGTCTGCATAAAGACCTTTCCCGGATGATCCGCGACTGCCTCACCGATAATGCAGGCATCCTTTCCGTATTTTTCCGCACGGATGATTTTCAGGACATCCCCTGCATAATCCGGGCTGACAAAAACCAGCATTTTCCCCTCATTGGCAACATAAAGGGGATCAAATCCCAGAAGTTCGCAGATACCGGACACAGCAGGCTTTACCGGCAGTTTTTCCTCATGGATTCTGATTCCCGCGCTCGAGGCCAGAGCAATTTCATTGAGTGTGGTTCCCACGCCGCCTCTGGTGGGATCACGGAGGGCATGAATTTCTTTTCCGAATTTTTCCAAAAGTTTTTTCACCATATGGTTCAGGGGCGCAGTGTCACTTTGTATCGGGGTTTCAAAACGCAGTCCCTCCCGCTGTGTGAGAACAGTCATGCCGTGATCTGCCATTGTCCCGCTGAGAATAATCCTATCCCCGGTACAGACATTGTAACCGGCCACATCCACACCTTCAGGAATCAGGCCAATGCCTGATGTATTGATGAATATTTTGTCCGCAGTTCCTTTTGGAACCACCTTTGTATCACCCGTGACAATGGATACACCTGCCTCCTGCGCGGCAGCTTTCATGCTTTGCAGAATGCGTTTCAGGTCTGCTGTGGAAAACCCCTCTTCCATAATCAGCCCCGCACTCAGATACAGGGGAACCGCCCCGCACATGGCAATATCATTGACCGTGCCGTTGACAGCCAGATCGCCGATATCCCCGCCGGGAAAAAAAATCGGGTCCACCACATAGGAATCTGTGGAAAAAGCCAGCCGTTTACCACCGATTTCCAGCACTGCCCCGTCATCCAGCCGGTTCAGAACCGGATTGTCAAATACAGGGGCAATGATTTCCGAAATCAGCGTATGCGAAATCTTCCCCCCGCTGCCGTGATCCAGTGATATTTTGTCTGTGTTCATTACGTTTTCCTCAGACCGTTTTCAGAGAGGTTCCCGGATTGCGAAAACTGCATTTCTGCATGACTGACCGGCAAAAAATGCCCGGTTTCATTCCGGTTCCGCAGTGCAAAAATACAATTTCTGCACTCCTCCGGAAAATTTTTCGATTTGCTGAATATATGTTTGCATTTTTTTTCAAATATGTCAAAAAGATTTCCATTTGCTCCAAAACATGGAGTATGTTAAGCAGGGAAACGGAATTTTTCGTGTATTCAGAAAATCCGGTTTTTATGAAAAGTTTATGCCCGAAAATTTATGGAACCTTAGAAGCTGTTTTAAAAATAATCAGGGGTGAAAAAAAGTTGGAATTTTACCCGTTTTTGGCCGGTAAGTAGGTTTCCATATATTTTGTGGTATAAAAGAATGGATTCCCCGGAACGGATTCCTTTGAACAGTATGGTTTTCTGAAATCTTTATCCCATAAAATATATGGAACCTTACTTATCATGCCTGATTTTGGCTGTTGAGACGGAAAATGTCTTTTTTTCACCCTGAATTACCGCCTGAAAAAGCAGGGCCGAATATTTTTAAAACAGCTTCTTACTTGGCTTTCCTAAGTAACTGATGTTACGCCGTCAATTCCCTTAATTTTTGAAAACCGGATTTCAGGGCATTGACACAAAGTTTTGCTCTCAAAGCGGAGTGATTCAGATTATGTTTAATTTTCAGTTTTTCCGGTTTGAAAAATGAATAAACGGAGGCAGAAAAATGACTGCCCTGAGTTCTCACAGTTCCTGCTGGCGGTTTTGACAGTGATGCATCTGATTTCAGGGATTTGTGAAAGACTCCGGCATTCCGGCGTTTCTGATAAACAGCCGTTGTCTGATCATAAGTCAGACCGGTATCACCGGAAACCAAATAAAGAACACCGGAAGATCCGGCTTTGTTTTTAAAGATCTGCCTGCACAAAAGACATGGAAAATCAGTGCCTTTCATGTAAACATGCTGAACGGTGCCCGGTTTCAGTTCCAGTGTTCCGGCTTGAACATAATGACCGTTTTTTTTGTCTTCCAAACTCAATGCAACTGTGCGGCCGGATTTGATCGCCATAATGAAATCCCCTGAAAGATCAGATTTGATTAAGCACATGGTTTCTTTGGAAAAAAACCGGCTGTCTGTCAGCACATGGCTGAAATTCAGATGATTATTGATGCACAC